>JAKALV010000225.1 GCA_021824055.1 Acidobacteriota bacterium | reverse complement strand
CGATTCTACCGCGGCCCCCGCCGAATGCGTTAGCCCTTGTCGCCGCGGCTGGCGTTCGCGCCGTTGCCGTACTTCACGATCTTGCGCGCCTTCATGTCGTAGACATCGCCCACCGACAGCACATCGTACGGCTTCTGCCACGGCTCGTACGCGTGCGTGTTGTCGTGCACGGTCACCTTCCACCGGCCGATCACCTCGAAGGTGTCGCCGGTGACCACGATGGCGGTGTCTTCGGACAGACCGATGCCGAGGTACTGCGGATACTTCCTGATGACCGGGATCAGGTCGTCCCACCGCATGCGCGTGTTGATGTGCTGGTCGATGGCGGAGTGTTTGAGAAACGCGAAGCCGTGCTGGTGATTCGGCTCGTCGGTCATCATGATGTCCGGACCCTTCGTGTCGCCGCGCACGAGGTAGTCGCTCTGAATCGTGGCGCCGGCCGAGCTGCCGGCGATGACCCCGCCGCGATTGAGCACGTTCCAGAACTCTGTGAGGGCGCGCGTGTTCATGTACGAATCGACCGCGTTCCACTGGCGGCCGCCGTCGAACCACACGGCGTCGGCATCGAGCAGCGGCTTCACGAACTCTTCCGTGTCGGCCACCTTCGGATCCCACGTGTGCAGCATCACCACATTGGTGAGGCCGCGCTTCTTCCACGGCGCCAGCACGGTCTCCGCGTTGTAGACCTTCGGCGTGCCGTCGGTATTCCGGTTGCCGCCGTTGGTCGGAATGATCACGAACTTCTTCGCGGGCCCGCCGGCCAGCCGGATGAATTTCTGCGGCACGCCGAAGTTGTCGCTCATGTTGCCGCCGACGATCACGAGCGTGCCGTTGGCGGGTCCGTACTCGGGCGCGGTCGTGCCCGCGGCTGGAGCTGCGGCCGGTCCCTGCCTGGCCGCCAAGGGCAGCGCCAGCGTCAACGCGAACGCGAGGGTCGAGAGCACGAGCCGTCGTCGTGTGAGCATGGCGAGATTGTAGGGCAACGGCGCCCTCGTCCGGGTCACTCCCGTTTGTTGCCGAAACTGACCTGAGCCGCCGTATAGCCGTCGGCATTCGCGCCATTCGCGGGAAAGGTGACCGTCACCGTGCGCTCCGCGCTGGCGGGTAACGCCGCAACGATCGCGGCGCCCCCGCCGGAAGCGTCGGCCGTGAGGGCGCGCGCGGCGGCAGCATCCGGCGTCAGCACGCGGAAGGCATAGGCTCGTCCGGCTCTGCCTTCGAGCGACACGACGTAACGGCCGTCAGCGCCGAGCCGCTCGCTCAGCACACGCGGCGCCTCGGAACGACGACCGATGATCGCCGGCATCGACGGCGGCACGATGCTCCATCCGCCGGCGTACGACACGCTCATCTCCGCCGCGCCCGTCACCATCGCCTTGACCGTTGCGTGAACGTCACCGGGCGTTTGCTGAACGGTCGCTCCGGCACCCGCGACCCGCGCGCCCAATGGCAACGCGGGCGAAAACACCACCTCGATCGGCGCAACGTCACCCTGGCGCGTCACCGACGCGGTGATGCGGCCGGCCGAGCGCCGCAGAACGAACGATAACTGCCCGGTGCCGACGGGCACGTGATCCACCGCGACCGAATTCCAATCGGGCGGCAGATGGGGCGCGATCGTCACGCGGCGCGCCGGCGCGTCCACGTCGATGCCGAGCAGGCCGCGAATGAGGGGCGTCAGCACCATCGAGGTCGCAAAGAACTGCTGCGGCACCGCGGTATCGAGCGGCTTGTAGAGACGGCCGGAGATCACTTCGGGATTGCGCCCCAGCGCCTGATCGAATCCCGTGCGCGCGATCGCGTCGAGCGCGAACCAGCCCGCCAGCGCGTTGTGGTACCTGTACTCGGCCAGCGACACGAACCCCGTCACGAACGGCCACACCGCGCCGTTGTTGTAGTGCAGCGGATCGAACAGCGTGCTGGCCGCGCCGAGCGGCCGCGCGCCCCAGTCGGTCATGATCGTGGACGAGGCCAGCCGCGCCGCCATCTCCGCGCCGTGCGCCGGGTCGAACACGTCGAACGACATCGCGGTCGCCGGCCACGACGTCAGGGTGCTGTTCACGGAGCCGTCTTTCAACAGCGCGAACGCGTACTGCTTCAGCTCCGGCATCCACAGCTTCGATTCGACCGTGGCCAGCGCCTTCGCGCGGATCGCGCGGGCGCCGTCGGCCAGCGCGGGCTCGCCCATCGCGTCCGCCATGCGGCCAAAGCGATCGAGCGATGCGATCCACACGCCGCTCAGGTACACGTCGGACAGAATGCCGATCTGCAGATCACCGACTTCGAGCGCGCCGGCGCCGGCCGCGGGGTTCTCCATGAGGCCGTCGCCGTTGAGGTCGGTGGCGCGCGACCACTCGAACGCGCGTTTGAGATTGGGCCACAGCGCGCGGACGAGTGGGGTGTCCCCCGTCTGCCGCCAGTACTCGCCGAAGGCCAGGATCCAGAAGGGCGTCGTGTCGCCGTGATAGTAGGGATACGGATAGCTGAACCAGTCCACGCGCCCGGCGCCCTGAGAGATCTCGTGCGTGATCTTGCCGTCGGCGCGCTGGTACTTCGAGAAGAACCGCAGCGCGCCGTCACGCACGAGCGCGCCCTCACCCACGCCTGTCATCGCGAACGAATTGATGGAGGCGTCGCCGCCAAAGAACCACCCGAAGCCCGGCCGGTCGCTCGCGGCGCCCGACAATCCGTACCCGGCCACCAGCCCGCAGCCGAGATCCGGATTGCAGACCATCGACTCGTCGAGATTCACCTTCGCGTACTCGACGGCCTTGTTCAGCAGCGCATCCGGCGAGCGCAGCGTGAACATGGTGTCGCGCAACGCGTCCGCGTGCGCCACGCGCCGCTTCCACTCCTGCTCTGCCGCGCCCGGCGCGCTGAGCCGGCGATACAACGCCAGCGCCGCGTCGCGCGGCATCTGGCCGCCGGCGAGCACAATCGGAATGTACGCCGCGTGGATGTTGACGTTGTGCCCGGGCGGCTCGCCGAGTTTCGGCGCGGTGTACCGCTCCGTGGCGCCGCCGACGCCCAATACAAGCTGCGGCCGCTCGGCCGCGAGCATGTGCGCCGGCACGTCGGAGGCCTCGGTCACCGCCGGCGAACCGAGAAACGCATTGATGCCGCTCTTGCCTTCCGAAAACAGAAACGCGCGCGCGTTCTGCTCCCACACCAGATACTGCCCGCCGAGCCCGGCCGGCCACGCGTAGTGAATGTCCGGCGTGAACCGGGCGACGATGTCGAGCGGACGAATCGCGTCAACCTCGAGCAGGATCACCACGGCCGGCTCGTCGAGCGGCACGAAGATGTGTTCCCGCACGGTGAACTGCTCGTGCGCGTACTCGATCGTGATGCCTTCGGGACGTTCGACGACGGAGGTGGCGACCGAACGGCCGGGAATGGCCGCCGTGTACTTCGGGATCCTGAACGAGAGCTCGAAGTCGTGCAGCCACTTGATCGGCCACGACCACAGCTCGAGCGGGCCATCTTCGGTGGCCATCGCGATCGCCCGCCGGCCCACGGCGGACATGAACATTCCAGGCCGCGCCGGCCCGCTCAGCGCGAGGGGCGAGTCGCCGAGAGGAAAGAACGGGATCGTGGTGGTGGCGCTGTCGAAGACCTGTTGCGTGACCGGCGGCGGCGCGCCCGGCGCCCGCGGCGGTGGGTTCTGCGCGAGCAGCGGTCGCCACAACAGCGCCACGCACGCACACAGAAGGACCAGTGACGCTCGACGGGCCGGACAGAGACGAGTCATGGCCCGAATAGTAACGTGAGGCGAGGGCGTTGCCCTCGACGTCTATTTCACCGGTGCGTCATCGACGTCTGGCCGCCCGTGTACATCCCGGTGCACCCGTTCGTGCCGGTGTACGTGCCGGTCATGATCATCGTCGTGCGGTTGACGTGTCCCGTGCCGGTCGCGGTCGACTGGCACGCGGCCGACATCATGCTGCCGGCCGGCATCTCCATCGTAAAGGTGATGTCGTCGCCGGACATGGTGCCTTTGAAGATCCCCGGCGTCCGGCCCATCATGCCGGAACCGGAAAAGCTCATCGAGCCCGTCACCGTGGACCCGCTCTCTGTGAGCTGCCACGTCATCGTGCCCATGTCGGCCTGCCCCATCATGCTGCCCGTGCCCATCGTGCTGCTCGAATCGGACGCCGTGCCGGCCCAGGTCCCTGCCATGGATGTCGTCGAACTGGACGGTGACGGTGACGTCGACGTCGCGGCGCCGCATGCCGCCGCGAACAGCGCCGACGCCATTACTATGAGAGCCTTATTCATTTATCAAGCTTCGCACAGAAAGCCGCGGCGGGCTATGCACAAGTGAACATCCACACGTCGCGACTACTTCACGACGACGCGGGCGTTCTGCAGCAGCACCGCGTAGCTGTAGCCCGAGCCGAAATCCTTGTCCAGCACGACCGTGCCCGTGATGGTGACGATGTCGCCCAGCGCGGCGGTGTCGGTCGACGTCACCGTGATGTCGTTCGTGCCGTCCTTCGCCGTGCCGGACCCGTCCTGGATGTGGATCCAGTTGAAACCCAGAATGGCGCCGTTGTACTTCACCACCTTGCCGCGCACGGTCACGGTCTTGCCGGCCAGCGTCTTGCGGTTGGTGACGATGCTGGCGACGGTGACGCCGCCGGAAGCGGGCGGGATCGGCTCGGTCACCTGCGGCGCCGCGCCGCCAGCCGACGGCGCATGTCCGGGCACGGCGGCCACGGCCGCGGCCGCCAGCGCCTCGCCTTCATGCGCGATGCTCGACGCGAAGTAGATCAGCGGGAAGTCGCGCTTGAGCGACTGGCTGTGAAAGTTCGCCATCGGATTGTCGAGCGGCACCACCACCTTGTCGCCCACGGCCACTTTGAACGTGCTGGTGGCGGCCCAGAGTTCACCCGACGCGGTCTTCACCCGCACGTACGTGTAGTTGGCGGCATCCATCGTCTCGGCGACGGTGCCTTCGGCGGTGGCCTGATTGTCGAGCGCGGCGTGCGACGCTTCCGGCTGCAGGGCGGCCGAGGTCGGCACGGGCGCCACGTTGGCCGCCGGCGCCGGGACGGCTGGTTTGGCTGAGCACGCGGCAAGTGAGGCCATCGCAAACACGGTGAGGGTCGAAATCAATCGCAGGTTCTTCAAGAGGGTCTCCAGTTCAATCTATTGTGACTCATTCCGCCCAAAAGAAAGGGCGGCCGATGTTCCGGCCGCCCCTTGTGACTTCCAACTTGTAACTTGTTTCTGCCTTGTGACTTGTTTCTGCCTTCTGCCTTTTGCCTTCTGCCTTTACTTCAAGTCATTCCAATTCAGCATCGCATTGAACCACAGGAAGAAATTCCCGTGCGGCTCGTTGCGCCAGAACGGACGATTCGCAAACAGCACCACGTGTCCCTTGCCGAGCGGCGCGTCCACGAGCACGGCCTTGCCCGTCAGGTTCGCGCCGCCGACCAGTTCGCCGGAGAGGAGCAGGTCTTTCGCATCGGTCGGGTACGACAGCAACACCTTCGGGCCCGGCACCGTGACGACACCGCCGGCCGCCGCGCCCGCGCCGC
>JAKALV010000013.1 GCA_021824055.1 Acidobacteriota bacterium | reverse complement strand
CACCGCGGTGGAGCGGGATCCGCACGAGTTTGTGCCGGAAGAGTCCCGGCGCGGGCGCGCCGTGCCGATCTACGCGGCGCTGCGGTCGCTGGGCACGGCCGGCGTGGGCGAGATGATCGAGCGTTGCTGCCGTCACGCGGCCCGCATCGCGGATCAATTGCAGCGGCACCCTCACGTGCGCATCCTGAACGACGTGGTCCTGAATCAGGTGCTGGTACGCTTTGACGCGCCCGGCCGCGACGCCGACCAGTTGACGCGCGCCGTGATCGCCGGCGTGCAGGAGGACGGCACGTGCTGGCTGGGCGGAACCACGTGGCACGACATGGCGGCGATGCGCGTGGCGGTCAGCAACTGGTCGACGACCGCCGAGGACATCGACCGGTCGGCCGAGGCGATCTTGGGGGTGCTTGATCGCTTGTAGGCGCGCAGATCGTGGGGCCAAGCTTTGGCCGGAAAAGGCCGAGCTGAAGCTCGGCCCTACTTCTTGATGGCGTTCATCCGGTCGAGGAGTTCGCGCAAGAGCTTCAGTTCCTCGCCGTACCTGGCCCAGTCGCCCTCGCGCTGGGCGGTTTCCGCGCGGGTGAGGGCCGCCGACGCGTCTGCCGCCAGTTGCGCCAGCGTGGCGTCAGCCGGCACCGATTCGGCCAGGTCGGGGACGACCGACGTGGATTCCACGATCGACGTGGCCGTGTTCTCGAGCCGGTCCGGTTCAAGCGCGTCGGCGACGGACGGCCCGAAAATCTGCACGAGCGCGCGCGTGAGCGTTTCGGCCATCACGATCTGGTTGCCGTACGCCACGATCACCCGCTTCAACTCGGGAATCTTTCCGGTCGACGACCGCAGGTACAGCGGCCGCACGTAGAGCAGCGACTCTTCGATCGGAATCACGAGCAGCGTGCCGAACTTGACCGTCGAACCCTGCTGGCCCCACAACGTGATCTGCGGTGAGATCACCTGGTCCTGATTGATCCGCGCCTCGATCTGGCTCGGCCCGTACACGATCGTCTGTTTTGGAAATTCGTACACGCGCAGCCGGCCGTACTGTTCCCCGTCGCTGCGCGCCACCATCCAGGCCGAGAGGTTGTCCTTCAACCGCGGCGTGAACGGCAGCATCTGGATGAACTCCGGGCGTTTCTCGCCCGGGAGTTTCATGATCGTGTAGTACGGCTGGATCGGCTGCGCCGAGCGGTCGCCCGCGTCGAGCACCGGCACCTGCCACTGATCTTCCTTGTTGTAGAACACGCCCGGGTTCGTCATGTGGTAAGTGGCGAACACCGCGGACTGGATCGCGAAGATGTCTTCCGGATACCGGACGTGCTGGCGCAGGCCGGCCGGCATGTCGCCGAGCGGCTTGAACAGGCCGGGAAAGATATTGGCGATCGTGAGCGCGATCGGATCCGACGGCTCGGCCAGGTAGAACGTCGTCGTGCCGTTGTACGCGTCGATCACGGCCTTCACGGAATTGCGGATGTAGTTGATCCGGTCGCCCGACCGCGCCGCGACGCGTGACGCGTACGGGTAGTTCGCCGTCATCGTGTAGCCGTCGATCATCCAGAACAGATGGCCGCCATCGACGACCATGTACGGATCGCTGTCGAACGTGACGAACGGCGCGATCTGCTTCACGCGCTCGGTGATCTGACGGTGGAAGAGGATGCGGCTGTCCTTGCGCAGTTGGCCCGAGACGAGGATCTCCGTGCTGCCGAACCGCACGGCCAGCAGCAACCGGCGGAACCAGCCGCCCACGTTCACGCCGCCGGTGCCCGAGTACGTCGTCATGACGTTGTCGTCGCCGCTCCTGCCGCCGCTCTTCGGGTAGTTGAACTCCTGCGTGTTCGTCTTCACCAGCACGTAGCTGCTCGACTGCTCGCCGAAGTAAATGCTCGGCTCGGTGACCGGCAGGTCCTTGGTGGACTTCGGCGGCAGATCGCGAATGAACAGCACCGGCAGGCCCTCGGTGGTGACCTGGTTCACCGGACCGAGCGTGAGGCCGTACCCGTGCGTGAAGCTGAGGCGGTTGTTGACCCACGACGGATTGGGCAGGCTGTCGGTGTTCATTTCACGCGCCGACAGCATCACCTGGCGCTGCTTGCCGTCGATCCAGTACCGGTCGTTGTCGACCGAGATGAAGTCGTAGTAGGTGCGAATCTCCTGAATCTGCGCGAACGTCTGCAGCAGCGGCTGGTGATCCCACAGCCGCACGTTGGCGATCGTGTCGGCGTTGGCGATGATGTCCTTCGGCTGCAGTTCCGCATCGCCGGTCAGTTCGCGTTCTTCGACGCGATCCAGCGCGTAGGCGTGCCGGGTGGCGTCGATGTTGTGAATGATGTACGGCTGCTCCTTGTCCTGCTCGTTCGGCGTGACCACGAACTGCTGAATGAACGAGCCGTAGATCGAGCCGCCGATGGCGGTGACGAAATAGATGGCGAGCGCGAGCGGCACCGGCCAGCGCTGCGAGCTGAGGCCGTGCCAGATCGCCATCACGCTGCCGATCGCCAGGATCCACAGCTTGAGCCGCAGGACCGGCATGCTCGCGTGCACGTCGGCGTACGAGGCGCCGAACACGACGGCGGCGGTGTCGCCCGAGGCCGGCGTGATCAGCGTGCGCGGCAGATCGAGCCAGGCCCCCCAGGCCATCAGCGCGAGCCCGATCGCGACGAGCCACGACAGATGGCGCCGCGCCTGCGGGCCCAGCCGCAGCCGCGGCCAGAACGCAATGCCGTAGCGCGGCTCCGCGGCCACGCTGCCGCCCATCAGATAGATGAACCCCGCGCCGGCCAGCGACAGCGCCGTCAACAGCAGCGCCTGCTGCCGGATGGCGTCCAGCACCGGCAGCCGGAACACGTAGAACGACACATCGCGGCCCAGCAGCGGATCGGCGACGCCGAACGGCACGGCCCGGAAGAACATCATCCAGTCCATCCAGTCGGCGGCCGACGAAATCGCCAGCATCGCGGCGAGAATGACGGAGCCAATCAGGGCGATGCGCCGCACGCCCGCCCGCTCGATCGAGACCGGCTGGCCGTCCACCGTCTGGCCGAGCACCAGTCGCGGCAGCTTCAGGCCGGACTGCGCGATGCGGAGGTTGCCGTACAGGAACGCAAACGACGCCGCGAATATACCCGCGAACACCGCCGCCTGCGCGTTGATCGACCGCAGGAACACCTGCGCGTACCCCAGCTCCTTGAACCAGAGCCAGTCGGTGTAATAAATCGACAGGGACGGGATCGCAAAGAGCAGGACGACCGAGAGGACAAACAGGCCCGTGAGGCTTCGCGAGCGCATTGAGTGAGTGTGGTACAAGTGCCATCGGTATGGCAAACGCGCCGTGCCGGGTCCGGAACTAGGACCGCCGCCGCGCGAGGCCGCGCGCCGTTTCGTACACGCGCGCCAACTCGGCCGCAGTGGTCGACCACGACCGGCCTCGCGCCTCCTCGACCGCCGCGCGCGCCAGCCGTATCCGGAGCGGCGGATCGTCGATCAGGCGCGTGACGGCCGCGGCCGTGGCGGCCACGTCGTCAAACGGCACGATCAGACCGCTTTCTCCGTCGCGCACCACGTCCTTGCCGGCGCCGGTGGGCGTGGCCACCACGGCGAGGCCGGCGCGCATGGCTTCCAGCACCGCGAGGCCGAAACCTTCGTAGCGCGCCGGGAAGACCAGGATCGCAAACCGGCCCAGTTCGCGCGCCAGGGCTTCCGGCGGCAGCGGTTCGCGGATCGTCACGCGCGCGCGAACGGCTTCGTCGAAACCCGCCAGGACCCATGCCGGCGGAATGCCCGGGGCAAACACCGTCAGCCCGACCGACGGCCGCTCACGCATCACCCGCGACATGGCGGCCGCGACGATGTCGCTGCCCTTGCGGTGAAAGAACGTCCCCATGAACGCCACATCCCGCCGCGCATCCAGCGGCACGGCCGATGCCATGTAATCGTCGACGCCGGGCGCCACAATCGCCACGTGGTCCGGCGCCTTCCACCCTCGCCGCACCATTTCCTCGCCATCGTCGCTCGCGCCGAACAGGACGATGTCCGACGCCACGATCGAGGCGCGCTCCCATCGGCACGTGACGTGTTGCTGGTAAATGCGGCTCAGGATGGCGCGGATCGGGCCCTTCCGCACGTAGCCGTCCGCGGCCAGCGCCCGGTCCCACAGGCCGTTTGAGCGGGAGATCAGCGCCTGACCTGGCCGGAACCGTCGCGCGAACCGCTCGTACGCCCACGCGTCGGGCCCGGCGATGTCCACGATGTCGGCGTTGCGCGCCCGGCTGATGAGGGCCTGCGCCATGCGCAGGGGCGCGGTCAGTTGCGCGGCGCGGCCCCGGCCGGCGTCCCACAGGTCGTCCGCGAAGACCGCAGAGACGGTGGCGCCGAGCGCGCGCAGCTCGACCGCCAGGCGCAACGGCACTCGCGCGGAACCGAGCGTCTCGTCACGCGGGAAGTTGCACGCGAGGACGATCCGTGTGTCCGTCCTAGAGTTCACGCAACGCGGATGATATCGGCAAACGCGCGGCCCGGATCGCCGGGATGACGCCGCCGACAAACCCCATGATCAGCGCGTACGTCAAGCCTTGCGCCAGCAGGCCCGGGGTGACTCTGAACGCGAAGGCGATCTGGCTGAACGTCTGGAAGTTCATCGTCGACGTCTGGTACCCGTTGAACACGGCAAACCCGAGAAGTCCGCCGGCGAACCCGCCGATGGCGGCCAGCGCCATGGACTCGCCGATCACCGAAATCAGGACCGACGCCGTGTTGAAACCGAGCGCGCGCAGCGTGGCGATCTCGCGCGTCCGCGCCGAGACCGCGGTGTTCATCGTGAGAATGGCGCCGAAGATGGCGCCGAGGCCCATGAGGAACGCGATCGTGTAACCGATGCCCTTGATGAGGACCGACATTGTCTCGGACTGCGCCGCGTAGTAGTCCGTTTCCCGGCTGACCTGCACGTTCAGCTGCGGGTTGGTCGTGAGCGCATTCTTGAACTCGTCGAACGCCGCCGGCGAGTCGAGGCGCACGAGCACCGATTGATAGGAATTCCCGCGGCGGTACACGTTCTGGATCAGCTTCGCGTCCGCCCACAGCTCGCTCTCGGCGGCGCTGCCGTTCGCGTCGAAGACGCCGACGATCTTCAGCGTCAGCTGTCCCGACTTGATCTCCGAGTTGAGGTCCATGCCCGCGAACTGCCCGAGCGCCGCGCGCCCGACGATCGCCTCGTTCGTGCCGAACTGCAGCATCCGGCCCTCCGTGATCCTCACGTCATCGCGCACCTGCAGCGCCTGCGGCTCGATACCGCGCAGTGGAACGTTGGCGGCGGTGCCCGTCGTTCGCTTGTTGCGATCGATGATGACGAACAGCTCGGCGCTCGCCACCGGACGGTTGTGGTCGAGCAGCACGCCCGGCGCCTGCCGGATGAGGTCCGCCTCGTTGCCCGTCAGGCCGCTCACCATCTCGGAGTCGGCGCCCGCGCGCATGACGATCGCGCGCGACGGCGAGCCGGCGCCGGTCATCGCGGCCCTGAAGCCCTCGCCGATCGACAGCACGGCGATGAAGACAATGACCACGCCGGCGATGCCGGCCATGGCGACGGCGGAGGAGCTGAGCCGCCGGGGAATCGTGCGGATGCTGATGAGGGTGACCGCGACCGTCTGCGTGATCCACGTGATCATGATCGATGGGCCTCAGTTCCTTCGAAGCGCGTCGGTGATGCGCAGTCGCATGGCGGCCGCGGCCGGGAAGACGCCCGCGAGCAGACCCAGGGCCAGGCAGAGCGCGACGCCGGCGGCCAGGTCGCGCGTGGTGAACACGAACACCGGCAGAAACGCGTTGTTGAATCCGCCGCTCTGCACCAGCACGTAGACCAGACCCAGCCCGGCCAGGCCGCCGATCACCGCGATGAGCTCGGACTCGGCGAGCAGCAACGCCATCACCAGGCCGTTGGAGAAGCCCAGCGTCTTCAGGACGCCGATCTCGCTCGTCCGTTCGCGCACGGACTGGCCCATCTGATTCGCCACGTTCAGCAGCAGCAGCACCAGCACCACGCTGACGATGCCGACCAGCATGAAGCCGATGTTGCCGATCTGATTCGCGAAGCCCTGCATGAAGGCCTTTTCCGGCGACGTCTTGGTCTCCGCCGACGAGTTGGCGAACTGCGCGTCGATCGCCGAGCCGATCTCAGCGGCGCGATTCGGATCCGCGACCCGGATGGCGTACCAGCCGACCATGCCGTACGCGCCACGCCGGTTCTCGTCAAGATAGTCGTACCGGAAATAGAACGTCGTCTTGTCCACTTCCTTGTCGCCGTCGTAGATGCCCGAAATGTTGAAGAACCAGGTGTCGCCCTGCTTCGGCTGCCAGATCGTGGCCTTGATCGGCACGCGGTCGCCGACCTTCCAGTGAAATCGATTGGCGCTGTCGCGGCCGACGATCGCGCCCTGGCGGTCCGCCAGCCAGGCCGCCTTTTCCGCGTCGGTGATCTTGAACTCCGGGAACATGTTGAGAAACGGCGCAGGGTCGACGGCCATCACGGCGAACTGGTTCGCCTTGTCCTGGTAGGTGCCGCCGAACCACGTGCTGTGGGTGACGGCGGTCACGCCGGGGGTCGTGCGAATCTGCTGCTCGTACGAGATGGGCAGCAACTGCACGAGGCTCACCTTGTGCGTCATGATCAGGCGCTCGGCGCTGGCCACCTGGACGCCGCCGACGAACGCCGCGCGGACGGTCATCAGGAAACCGTAGAGCACGAACGCGATGAAGATCATCAGCAGCGTGAACGCCGAGCGCGTCTTGCGGCGCAGCAAGTTCCGCCAGATCAGGTAGAAGTACTTCACGGCGTGGCCGCCTCCGGCATGAGCGTCCCCTTCTCGAGGTGAAGCGTGCGCGTGGCGCGTTCCGCGGCGTGGGGATCGTGCGTGACCATCACGATCGTCTTGCCGTGCTCGCGATTGAGCGTGTGCAGCAGATCGAGGATCTCGTCGCCGGCCTTGCGGTCGAGATCGCCGGTGGGCTCGTCGCAGAGCAGCAGCGTGGGATCCGTGACGATGGCGCGGGCGATGCCGACGCGCTGCTCCTGGCCGCCGGACAACTGGCGCGGTAGATGCCGGGCGCGATCGGCGAGGCCGACCAGCTTGAGCGCGATCGCCGCGCGCGTGCGCCGCTCCGCGCCGCCCAGATGCGTGAGCAGCAGCGGCAGCTCGACGTTGCGCTGGGCGGTCAGCACCGGCAGCAGGTTGTAGAGCTGGAAGACGAAGCCGATGTTCTGCGCGCGCCACCTCGACAGCGCGCCGCCGCCGAGCGTGTGGATCTCGACGCCGGCCACTTCGATCGAGCCGCTCGTCGGCGCGTCCAGGCCGCCCATCAGGTTCAGCAGCGTGGTCTTGCCCGAGCCCGACGGGCCCATCAGCGCGAGAAAGTCGCCCTGCGGCACCGACAGGTTGACGCCGTTCAGCACGTCCACGCGCTCGGATCCGCGCTTGAAGAACTTGTGGACGTTGGTGATGTTCACGAGCGGATTCGAACTCATCAGCGCAGCTCCTGCGATGCCGAAACGGATTTACGGTTTGACGGAAATCAGGGCGCCCGACGCCAGCGCCGGCGGCGGCGACACGACGACGCGGTCGCCCGCGGCCAGACCGGCGAGCACTTCCATCCGGTCGCCGTCGGCGCCCCCGACGCGCACGGCCACGCGCGCCACGCGATCGCCGCGCACGACGAACACGAACGCCTGATTCTTGTCCGTGACAATCGCGGCTTTCGGCACGAGCGACGTCGGCTGCGCCGCAACCATGGGCGGCGCGGCGTCCGTCTCGTCGCGCAGGAACGTCACCTTGACGCCCATGTCGGGCAGAATGCGCGGGTCGAGCACGCCACGCGCGCCCGCCAGCGCCTTGAAGCCGATGCGCACGAGCACCGTGGCCTTCTGGCGATCGGCGGTCGGCACGACGGTGATCACGTACGCCGGAATCGGCCAGTCGGGATAGGCGTCCAGCACGGCGGTCACCGTCTGGCCCGGCTTCACGCGGCCGATGTAGCTCTCGTTGACGTCCACTTCGACTTCGAGCGACCGCATGTCGACGATCGTGCAGATGCCCGTGCGCGTGAAGCCGCCGCCGGCCGAGACCGGCGAGACCATTTCACCCGGTTGCGCGTCCTTGGTGATCGCGATGCCGCTGAACGGCGCGCGGATCACGGAGTTGTCGAGGTTCGTCTGCTCAACCTCCACCTGCCGCTTCGCCACTTCCACCTGCTGGCGTTCGAGATCCAGCCGCGCGAGCAGCGCGTCCACGTTCGATTTCGCGTCGTCCACGTCCGCCTGCGTGGCGAACCCGTCCTTGACCAGGCGCTGCTGGCGTCCGAGGACCACGCGCGCGTTCGCCAGTCGCACCTCGTCCTCGCGCGCGGTGCGCTCGGACGCCACGCGCTGCGCGTCGGCCAGCGCGAGCGCCGCCCGGGCCGTGGCATCGTCGAGTCGCGCGAGGACTTGACCTTGCTTCACGGCCATGCCTTCGTCCACGTTCACTTCGATGACCTTGCCGGTGATCTTGGACGACACGGTGGCGCGGCGACGCGCCGTGACGTAGCCGGACGCGTTCAGCACCGCCGCCTGCGTGCCGGCGGCCCGCTCGGTAACCGTGGCCACCTGCACCTCCACCGGCCGTTCGCGCGTGAACCAGCGGTACGCGGCATACCCGCCGCCCGCCAGCACGGCCAGCACGACCACCCAGTTGATCCATCCGGCACCGGATTCGCGTAGGGGCGCGCGCTCGATCCGCAGTGCCGCGAGTTCGTCTTTCAACTCAGCCACGAGAGACCTCGATTGTGACGCCGACGGTCATAAATGAGAACGGCCAGTGTACGCACGTCACAATGACGCGCGCAACCGGCCGCGCGAAGCAGGAAATCGGCCAACGGCGGCCGGCGTTCGGCCAACAGCGGAGACTGTTGGCCCGGGACCCTGGGACTCTGGGACCCTGGGACTCGGGGACCCTGGACCCTGGACCCTGGACCCTGGACCCTGGACCCTGGACCCTGGACCCTGGACCCTGGACCCTGGACCCTATCTCCCCGCGATTCCCAGCCAGCCTCTGGTGAGGTAGTCGTTCATGCCCAGAGAGAACAGGATCAGCAGCCACAGGAAGCCGGAGATGGCCACCGTCTTGGTGAGCGGCGTGTTGTGGCGCACGCCCATAAAGAACAGGATCACGAGCGAGCCCTTGGTGATCGCGATGCCGAGCGCCACGGGCGTGTTCAGCGCGCCCAGGTCCAGGCCGGCGACCCAGACGGTGGTGGCGGTGAAGAGCAGCAGCGCCAGAAAGACGCTGACATACATGCGGATGGAAGGGACCTGGTGTGACATGGCTTAGGCTCCGTGCCGTCCAAGCAGATACAGCAACGGGAAGAGGAAGATCCACACGATGTCGACGAAGTGCCAGTAGAGCCCGGCCACTTCAACCGGTGTGTAGTACTCGGCGTTGAACGAGTCGCGGGCGGCCATGGTGAGGATGATGGTCATCATCACGATGCCGATGATCATATGGGCGGCGTGGACGCCGGTCAGCATGAAGTACAGCGAGAAGAAGATCTGCATGCCCTGTTCGAGCGTCGGGTCGAAATGCGGTCCCGGCACCAGATGATGTTCGAACTTCGCTTTGTACTCGAAGAACTTGACCACGAGGAACACGCAGCCGAGCAGGATGGTCAGCGACAGGTTGACGAGCTGGCCGCGCTTCTGGCCCAGCATCGCCGCGCGCACGGCCAGCGCCATCGTGAGCGAGCTCATGATCAGCACCATCGTGTTCAGTCCGCCGAGCTGCCAGTTCAGCTCGTGGCTGGCTTCGACCCACGCGTGCGGGTACATGTTGCGGTAGACCAGGTAGGCCATGAACATGCCGCCGAAGAACATCACTTCGGTGACGAGGAACACCCACATCCCGAGGGTGGACGCCTCGAGCTGTTGTTCCATGGAATGGAAGTGCGGCTGCAGCTTCGGGTGCGGCTTGGCGGTCGGCGCGGCGTTACTCATGAGTCACCTCGCGCGGCGACGCCGGGATCGCGAGCTGCGGCGCGGGCGCGTGCAGGTAGTCGTAGGCCTCTTCGGTGACCACCGGAATTTCGTGGAAGTTGTGGGTGATGGGCGGCGACTGGAGCTGCCATTCCAGGCCCGTGGCGCCCCAGGGATTCGCCGGTGCCTTCGGCCCCTTGAAGAGCGAGTAGAGCAGGTAGATCAGGATCAGGAAGTAGCCGGTGCCCAGCACCATCGCGCCGCCGGTCGACATCACGTTCAGCACCTGGAATTCCGGCGGATAGGCGTGGTAGCGGCGCGGCATGCCCATGTAGCCGAGGATGAACTGCGGGAAGAACGTCAGGTTGAACCCGAAGAACACCAGCATCGCGGAGACCTTGGCCAGCGGCTCGGAGTACATCCGGCCGGTCATCTTCGGCCAGTAAAAGTGCAGGCCGCCGAGGAACGCCGTGACGCCGCCGCCGACCATGATGTAGTGGAAGTGCGCCACCACGAAGTAGGTGTCGTGCAGGTGGACGTCGAGGCCCATCGTGCCGAGGAACAGGCCCGTGAGGCCGCCGACCAGGAACAGGCCCATGAAGCCGAGCACCCAGAACAGCGGCGAGTCCCAGGTGATCGAGCCCCGGTACATCGTGGCGGTCCAGTTGAACGTCTTGACGGCGGAGGGCACGGCCACGAGCATCGTGATGATCGAGAACACCAGGCCCGCGTAGATCGACTGGCTCGACACGAACATGTGGTGGCCCCACACGAGGAACCCGATGATCGCGATGGCGATCGACGAGAACGCCACGAAGCTGTAGCCGAAGATCTGCTTGCGCGACACGTTGGCGACCAGCTCGCTGATCACGCCCATGCCCGGCAGGATCATGATGTAGACCGCCGGATGCGAGTAGAACCAGAACAGGTGCTGGAACAGCACCGGATCGCCGCCGATGCGCGGATCGAAGATGCCGAGGTGCAGCCCGCGCTCGGCCGCGACGAGCAGCACGGTGATGGCCACCACCGGCGTGCCGAGGATGAAGATCAGGCTGGTCGCGTAGTTCGCCCACACGAAGAGCGGCAGGCGGAACCACGTCATGCCCGGCGCGCGCATCCGGTGCACCGTGACGATGAAGTTGAAGCCGGTCAGGATCGACGAGAAGCCCGTGATGAAGACGCCCACGGCGGCGGTCGTGACGTCTGTATTCGACGAGATCGAGCTGAACGGCGCGTAGAACGTCCAGCCCGTGTCCAGGCCGCCCGAGATGACCACCGACAGCGTGATGACCGCGCCGATGACGTAGATGTACCAGCTGAGCAGGTTGATGCGCGGGAAGGCGAGGTCCTTCGCGCCGATCATGATCGGGATGAAGAAGTTGCCCAGCACGGCCGGAATCGACGGAATCAGGAAGAAGAAGATCATCACGACGCCGTGCAGCGTGAAGAGCTTGTTGTAGAGATCCGCCGTCACCAGGTCGCCCTGGGGCGTCACCAGCTCCGCGCGGATGGTCGCCGCAAAGCCGGCGCCGATCGCGAAGAAGATCGTGATGGAAATGAGATAGAGGATGGCGATGCGCTTGTGGTCCTTGGTGAGGAGCCACGCCGCCAGCCCGTACGGCGCGCCGAGATAACTGGGTTCCTGGTGCACGGTTGCGTCATTCATCACGGTCGCCTACTTCTTCACGGGCACCGGCGCGGTTTCCGCCGGCTTCAAGGTCTTCACATACGCAATAAGCTGCATCAGGTTTTCCTCGCTGACCAGCCCCTGGAACGTCGGCATGATCGGCTGGAAGCCCTGCACCACCTTGGCCTGCGGCGTCATGATCGACTCGCGCAGGTAGTTCTCGTCGGCCAGGATCCTGCGGCCGTCGTTGAGCTGCACCGTGCTGCCGAACACGCCGCCCAGCGTCGGGCCGCGGCCCGACGAGTCGGCCTTGTGGCAGGTGATGCAGGACAGATCGGTGAACAGCCGCTCGCCGTTCTGCACCGCCGATCCGGTCGTGCGGCCGCCGGCCAGCCATGCTTCGTAGTCGTCGGGCATCATCGCCACGACCGTGCCGATCATCCCCGAGTGCCGCGTGCCGCAGTACTGGCCGCAGAAGATGTGGTACTCGCCCACCGTCGTGGCCGTGAACCACATCGTGGTCAACCGGCCCGGGACCACGTCCATCTTCACGCGGAACGCGGGGATGAAGAAGTCGTGGATGACGTCCTCCGAGCCCAGCGTCAGCCGCACGGGACGGTTGATCGGCACGTGCATTTCGTTGATCTCGCGCACACCCTCGGGGTGCTGCACTTTCCACATCCACTGCTTGCCGACCACGAAGATATCCATCGCGTCGGCCGGCGGCTTGGCCATCGTGAAGAACAGCTGCGCGCCCCACACGAACATCACCATCGCGAGGATGAACGGAATGCCGGTCCAGATCAGTTCGAGCGTCAGCGAGCCGTGAATGTCGGCGCCGGCGTCGCCCGCCTTCTTACTGCGATACTTGAACGTGAAGTACAGCATCAGCGCCGAGACGAGGATCGCGAAAAACGCCGACACGCCGAGAATGAAGAAGAACAGCGTGTCGACCTCCCCGGAGACGGTCGACGCGGACAACGGGAATAGAGGCAAAGAGCTCGACATCTAGCTGCGTCCTCGCACGTTTCGAACAATAAAGAATCCAAGCAAGGCCACGGTGAGAATGCCGCCGAGCCGGACCACGTTCATGATGACGAACCCGTATTTGCCGGTTTCCGGGTCGTAGTGGTAGCAGTACAGCAGCGCCTGGTCGACCGCCGTGCCCACCGTGCCCTGGCCGGCTTCGGTGAGCGCCAGCCGCAGATCCCGCGGCGCGAATTCAATGCCGTAGAGGTACTTCGAAACCTGGCCGCCGGTGGTCAACACCGTGAGGAGCGCCGGATGCGCAAACTGGTCGATCGCCGGATCGTAGGCGTACTTGAAGCCCACCGCGTCGGTGATCTGCTTGATGGCGTCGGGGCGGCCCGTCAGAAAGTGCATGCCGCTCTCCGAGCCGGGGCGGCGGTACCGCTCGAAATACGCGTTCTTCTTCTGCAGCGCCAGCGCGGGCGTTTCGCCCGGGTCGAAGCTGATGACGAGCAGGTCGAAGTCGCTGCCCGCGGTGAACGACATCGCCGACATCGTGCTGAACACGCCGTTGAGCACCTGCGTGCACAGCATCGGGCACTCGTAATACACGAGCGCCAGCACCACCGGCCGCTTGCCGAAGTAGTCGCGGAGCGTGACGTCCTTGCCGTTCTCGTCGACGAACGGCGCGTCCAGCGGCACCTGGTTCCCGAGCTTCTGGATGACGTCGACGTCCTTCAGGAGCGGAATCCGCTCGGACGCCGCCTTGCCGGGCGGCGGCACCATGAGCGGCCCCGTCGGTTGCGCCGACGCGCGCGCGATGCCCAGCCCCGTCACACACGTGAACAGGATCGGCAGCACGATCGATCGGCGGCAGGGCGTCATGTTATTTCCTCACTTCCGTCTTCTTTACGTCGGTCGTGTTCGCGGCCGCCGCGGACGCGTCCGCGCCGCGCACGGGCAGGCCGCGCTCGAGCAGCAACGCCTTGGCGCGGTCGATCGGCAGGCGCACCACGCCCGCATTCTTGTCGATCCAGCCGTAATGGCCGAGTTCGTTGGCTTCGCGCGCGCGGAACTGCGACAGATTCAACGGCTCATTGAGCAGCAGATTCGGCGGCGGCGGCAACGTACCGGCCGGCGCCGACAGCGGCGCGCGCGCCACACCCGACGCCTTCGACTGGGCGTCGAACAACTTGAACATGCCCACCACGATCAGCTCGCACGCGATCGTCGTAATCGCCAGGATCGCCACAAAGACGACGATGCCGCGATAGTTGACGCCGTCGCTTTCGGTCTGCGCCACGCCGGCCTGATGAGATTTAGTGTCCGTCATTGGCCAGCGCCTCCTTGAGATACGGGTCGTGCACCGGCACCACCGCCCGGCCCGAAAGGTTGCGGAAGAAGACCGGCAGCCACACGAGGCCCACGCCGAGCACCGCCGCGAAATCGTAGAGGTTCGGTCCGCTGTGCTCGCCGTGGCGCACCGCCGGCGCGATCATCCAGGCGATTTCCACCGCCCGCATCGCGAGGATGAACAACGCCACGCGCGCGGCCAGCTTGCGATTGCGCTTGATCGTGCTCGACAGCAGGAACGCGAACGGCACCACGAAGTGGCCGATCAGCACCGCCACGCTGACCCAGCCCCACGGGCCGGAGAAGCGCCGCAGATAGAACGGAATTTCCTCCGGCAGGTTGCCCGACCACACGATGATCAGCTGCGACACGCTGAAGTAGGCCCACAGCAGCACGAACGCGTACATCAGCTTGCCGAGATCGTGGAACCGGTCGCGCGTCATCAGGCCGTCCATCGGGGCCGTGTCGGCGAGCGACGACAGCACCACGATCGTGAACGCGAGCGCCGAGAGGCCCGCGCCGCCGACGAAGAGCACGCCGAAGATCGTGGACGTCCAGTGCGGATCGAGCGACATCATCCAGTCCACGCTCATGAACGTGATGGTGATCATGAACAGCACGAGGCCGGGGCCGGAGACCATGCGGAACTTGCGGTCTTCCGGGCCGGGGATGACCGGCGCGGCGGCGTCCTGCTTCGCGCCCCATCCGCTCAGCGTGAAGCCCAGGCCCATCCAGATCGCGAAATAGCCGATCGCGCGGGCGTAGAAGAATCCCGGATTGAGGTACGCGGCTTTCGTCTGAATCGCCGCGTCGGTCAGCGCCTCCGGCCGCGCCCAGACATAGAGGTGCGTCAGGTTGAACGCGATCGGCAGGAAGAGAACAGCCATCACGGGCAGCGTGCGCACCGCGGCTTCGAAGACGCGGCGGGAGACGATGCCCCACGCGCCGCCGCTGAGGTGCTGCACCATCAGCAGGCCCAGGGCGCCCAGCGTGATGTACATCCAGTACATGTAGCCGATGAGGTACGACTGGAAGAACGTGTCGCGTTCGATGAAGAATCCCCAGGCGGTGATCGCCGCGCCGAGGGCGCCCAGCGTGATCGCGCGGGTATTCATCCGGGTGATGACGGCGATCGGCCGCGTCTGCAGCGTGGCGTCGTCGAGATATCCGCTCATTCCTGTCCTCCGCCGGCCTTCGGGCCGGCTTCCTTCGCTGCGCCCGCGTTCGCGGCGGCGGGCGGATCGAGCTTGCCGAGATCGGCCGCCGGCACGTCGGCCGTCGTTGCGTGGCGCGCCAGCTGCAGGGCGCGCACGTAGGCGATGATCCGCCACCGGTCGTCGACGGGAATCTGCGCCTTGTAGTCGGGCATCACGCCGAAGCCGTTGGTGATGACGTCGAAGAAGTAGCCGACGGGGGCGTCGCGCAGCCGGTCGATGTGGTACGAAGCGGCCTGGCGGTAACCGCGCTGGACCACCATGCCATTGCCCGAGCCCGTCCGGTCATGACACGGCGCGCAGTAGATGTTGAAGCGCTCCTGCCCGCGGTCGAGATCGGCTCTGGTGATCGGAAACGGGAACGTCGTGACCGGCTTGCCGTCGACCTTGCCCTCGTCGCGCGCCGAGTCGTCATTGAGATGTCCGCGGGCCACGGTGCCATGCACGAGCGGCAGTGCGGACATGCCGTTGCGCCAGATAGCGCTCTCCTCCAGGGGATCGTACCGCGGCGCGTCGTGCATATCCTGGCGGCATCCCGCGGACAGCGCCGCGGAAGTCAAAAGGCAAAAGGCAAAAGGCAGAAGTCTGGAGCGGCGCTTGGCGCCGAGCAGTTGGTTACTCATCAACCGCCACCGTTTCTTTGGCGCCCAGGCCGTCGAGAAATGTCTTTGTCGCGTCCATGGAGAACTTCGGGTCCGTGGCTTCAATCACGAGAAAGAACTTGTCCGCGCTCGCGGTGGAGAAGCGCGGGTGGTTGAACACCGGGTGATACGGCTTGGGCAGGCCGCAGAGCAGGATCAGGCTGAAGAAGCACGACAGCGCCGCAAACAGGATCGTGGTCTCGTAGGCCGGCGGGATGAACGCCACCCACGCGTGGTAGGGGCGGCCGCCGATGTTTTCGGGAAACGCGATGACCTGCGTCCAGTATTCGAGGCCGTACCCGGCGATCAGGCCCAGGATGCCGGCTCCGAGCACGATCTTCGGGATCAGATGTTCTTCGAAGCCGAGCGCTTCGGCGAGTCCGTGGATGGGCATCGGCGAAAACGCGTCGGTCTTCGTGTAGCCGGCGCGTTGCACGGCGTGGGCCGCGTCGAGCAGCGTCTGCGGCGAGTCGAACTCGGCCAGCAGCCCGTAGCGTTCAGGAGTCGTGGCGGCGTGTGACATCAGTGCGAGCCTCCGTCGCCGGCCGCCGAGGCCTTCGGCTTGGCGTCAGGCAGCAACGTCCGCAACTCGAAGATGGCGATCATCGGCAACACGCGGACGAACAGGAACATCAGCGTCAGGAACAGCCCGATGGTCCCGAAGAGCGTGATGAAGTCCCATCGCGTCGGGTAGTACATCGCCCATGACGACGGGATGAAGTCGCGGTGAAGGCTCGTCACGATGATGACGAAGCGCTCGAGCCACATGCCGACGTTGACGAACATGCAGACCGTGAAGATGACCGGGATCTTCCGCCGGAACCGCTTCGACCACATCAGCTGCGGCACGATGAGGTTGCAGACGAGCAGCATCCAGTAGCTCCACGCCATCGGGCCGCTCCAGGTGCGGTTGATCATCATGAACCGCTCGTAGGAGTTGCCGCTGTACCAGGCGAAGAACGCCTCGCACCCGTAGCCGTAGACCACGATGAGGCCCGTGACGAGCATGACCTTCGCCATGTTCTCGATGTGGTGCATCGTGATCTGGTTCTCGAGGTGGAACATGACCCGCAGCGGGATCAGCAGCGTCAGCACCATCGCAAAGCCCGCGTACACGGCGCCCGCGACGAAATAGGGCGGGAAGATCGTGGCGTGCCAGCCCGGCAGCACGGCCACGGCGAAGTCGAAGCTCACAACCGTGTGCACCGACAGCACGAGCGGCGCCGACAGGCCCGCGAGCAGCAGCGACGCGTTCTCGTACCGGTACCAGTGCTTGGCCGAACCGCGCCAGCCGAGGGCGAGCACGCCGTAGATGCGCGCCACCACCGGATGCTTCGCGCGGTCGCGGAACGTGGCGAGGTCAGGAATGAGGCCGGTGTACCAGAACACCACCGACACCGTGGCGTAGGTCGAGACCGCGAACACGTCCCAGATGAGCGGGCTGCGGAAGTTCGGCCACAGCGTCATCGTGTTCGGATACGGCAGCAGCCAGTAGATCGCCAGCCACGGACGGCCGGTGTGGAAGATCGGAAACAGGGCCGCGCAGATGACCGCGAAGATCGTCATGGCTTCGGCCGACCGGCTGATCGACATGCGCCAGTCCTGCTTGAAGAGCAGCAGGATGGCCGAGATCAGCGTGCCGGCGTGGCCGATGCCGATCCACCAGACGAAGTTGATGATGTCGAACGCCCAGCCGACCGGGATGTTGTTGCCCCAGATCCCGATGCCCTTGAGCAGCAGGTTGGTGAGCGCGAGCATCAATCCCATCACGAGCATGAACCCGACGCCGACAAACGCGAACCAGGCCGCCGGCGTGTTCTTCGTGAAGACGATCGACGTCAGCTTGTCGGTGATGGAGCGGTAGCCCTGCCCCGGTGCGAGGACCGGAACCGGTGCGCGAAAATCGCCTTCGGGGAAACTCGAATTCTGCATACGGGCTACGCCTTGTCCAAAGCCGGGTTCGGATTCCGCACCACCGCCAGATACGTCGTCCGCGGATGGGTGTTGAGTTCCTCGAGCAGGCCGTAGTTACGCTCCTGCGCCTTCAAAACCGACACCTTGCTGTTCGGATCGTTCAGATTGCCGAACACGATGGCGTCCGACGGGCACGCCTGCTGGCAGGCGGTGACGATGTCGCCGTCCCTGATGTCGCGCCCCTGGACCTTGGCGTCGATGCGGGCGTGACTGATGCGCTGCATGCAGTAGTTGCACTTTTCCATCACGCCGCGGCTGCGGACGGTGACGTCCGGATTGCGCTGCGCCTTGATCTCCTCGGTCGTCCAGTCCGAGTAGAGCAGGAAGTTGAAGCGCCGTACTTTGTACGGGCAGTTGTTCGAGCAGTAGCGCGTGCCGACGCAGCGGTTGTAGACCATGTCGTTCAGGCCTTCGTCGCTGTGGACGGTGGCGCCGACCGGGCAGACCTGCTCGCACGGCGCGTTCTCGCACTGCATGCAGGGCACCGGCTGGTGATACATGGCCGGCGCGTCGGGCGAGCCCTCGAAGTACGTGTCCACGCGGATCCAGTGCATCTCGCGCGCCTTCTTGATCTGCGCCTTGCCGACGACCGCGATGTTGTTTTCGGCGACGCACGCCAGGGTGCACACGCCGCAGCCCGTGCAGGCGTTCAGGTCGATCGCCATGCCCCACTTGTTGCCGTTGTATTCAAACGGCGTGTAGAGCGACATGTCCTTGTCCGGCACTTCCGCGCCGAGCCTGGCGACCGACTCCCTGGGTTCGTGCCGGTACTCGTCGGCCGTCACCACCCGAACGGGGTTGCGGCCTTCCATGTTGAAGTGCGTCTGCGTGGACGCGAGCACGTAGGTCGCGCCGGTCCGGGTCACCGAGGCGCCGCCGATGAACCACGGCGCCGATGAGGAACGCAGCGGGTAGGCATTGACCCCCACGCCGTTGGCCACGCGGCCCATCTTCGTCTGGCCGTAGCCGAAGTGCACCGCGATGGTGCCGTCGGCGGTGCCCGGCATGACCCACACGGGCATCTGGATGCTGCGGCCCTCGGACGTGATCTGAATCACATCCTCGTTCTTGACGCCGAGTTTCTCCGCCGTGGCAAAACCGATGTACGCCACGTTATCCCACGTGAGCTTGGACAACGGCTTGGGCAGTTCCTGCATCCAGCCGTTGTTGCCGAAGCGGCCGTCGAGCACGGTCGGATCGGGACGGAAGACGATCTCGAAGCCCGCAGGTGGTGCAGGTGGTGCAGGTGGTGCAGGTGGTGCAGGTGGCGCAGGTGGCGCAGGTGGCGCAGGTGGCGCAGGTGGCGCAGGTGGTGCAGGTGGTGCAGGTGGTGCAGGTGGCGCAGGTGGCGCAGGTGGCGCAGGTGGCGCAGGTGGCGCAGGTGGTGCAGGTGGGATCACTGCGCCGGGGGCCAGGTACGACGTGCTCGCGATGAAACCGTCGTGCAGCGCGTGGCGCCAGAACGCGTCCGCGGTGGCGAACGGCCTGCCGGCCGGATCCTTCAGGTCGAACTTCGCCGTGGTGGAACCCTCGAACGCGCGCGTCCAGAAATCCTTGACGAGTTCGAACGCGGACCGGCCGAGCTGGCCGTTCATCGACGCGATGACTTCGATGGCCGTGCGGCCGTCGTAGATCGGCGCGATCAACGGCTGGATCAGCGACACCGTGCCGTCAAACGCGCGCACGTCACCCCAGCTCTCGAGGTAGTGCGCCGCCGGCACATGCCAATGACACAGGTCGGCCGTGTCGTCGTGATACAGGCCGAGATGGATGCGCGTGGTGACCTTGGCCAGCGCATCCGCAAACTTCAGATTCGCCGGCGCCGTGAACACCGGGTTCGCGTCGATGATGACGAGCACATCGACTTTGCCGGCATTCATCGCCGTGACCAGTTCGGTGATCGACGCCGCGCCGTCGGCCGGCGACGCCGTGACCGGCGTCGTGTACCGCACGGTGGTGCCGGTGTTGCCGAGCGCATCGTTGATCGCCCGCGCCAGCACGTGCACGGCCGCCGGCTGGTGATCGCCCGCGATCACCACGGACTTGCCGCGATGCGCCGCGAGATCGGCCGCGGCCGCCGTCACAAACGCGCTCACCGTGTCGGGCAGCGGCCCGGCGGTGACGCCCGCCACGCCGACGCGCGCCGCGAGCGCCGCCGCCAGCGCATGCACGCTGCTCGCCTGCACGGCCAGACGGTGCTCGGCCTTCGCGCCCGTGATGGTCGGCACGGGCTCGGCCACATACAACCGGCTCTGTTCGTCCTTCGGCGTGCTGATGCGGCGCCGCGATCCGAAGTCCTTCGAGTACCGCAACTGCCCCGCGCCCTTGCCGAGAAAGTCGGCATCGAGCGAGACGACGACGTCGGCGGCCTTCAATGAGTAGATGGGCGCGAAATCCACGGCGCCGCCCTGAACGGTACCGAAAACGGGATCCCACTGGTGCCACGTGGCCTGGGGGAAATCGGTGAGGAGTTGCTGAATCTGCTCGACCAGCGATGGCGACGATACCGGCTCGGTCAACAGACGAATGCCCTGGCCGCCGATTCCGCGCTGCGCGTTCATCGTGGCCTGGAGCGCCGCCATGAACGCGGACCAGGTCCTGATCTCGCCGCGGCCCACGATGGCGCGAGAACGGTCGGGATCATACAGATTCAGGATGGACCCCTGGCCGAACACATCCGTGGCGCCCAGGCTGGCGGGATGCTCGGGGTTGCCCTCGAGCTTGGTCGGCCGGCCCATGTGGTTCTCGGCCAGCAACGGGTAGGCGTAGCCGCCCATCGGCATGGCGGTCGCATAGAACAGCGGCGTTCCCGGGATCAGTTCCTCGGGCTGCCGAATGTACGGGACCAGCTTCTGGGGAGGCTGCCGCGTGCACGCACCGACCCCGGCCAGGGCCAGCGACGCGCCCATGAGCTTCAGAAAGGTTCGGCGGCCGGCCGGATCCGAGAACTCGGACGCCTGCACGGGAAACTCCCGATGCAGGTAGTCGTTGAATTCCGGCGAATCAGCCAGTTCTTCAAGGCTGCGCCAGTAAGCTCGGCCTTCGAGGCCAGCCAGACGGTTTCTAACGGAGGCGAAATCCATCGTGTTTTCTCGTGGCCTCAGCGGTGGCAGATCGAGCAGCTGACCAGGTGCTTGGCGTCGGCTATCTTGTACTCAGCCTTCAACTTAAGGCCGAGCTCCACCTGGTTGTCCGGCGCCTGATAGGCCATGTTGAAGACCTCCGCCCTGGGGCGAATGAACTTCTCGGGCGCGCGGTGGCAACCGATGCACCACTCCATCAGGAGCGACTGCGCCTGATACATGAGCGGCATCTTGTCGACCGGACCGTGGCAGGTGGCGCATCCGACGCCCTGCTTGATGTGAATTGAGTGGTTGAAGTAGACGAAGTTTGGTAGGTCGTTTACCTTAATCCATGTCAGAGGAGTGTCATTTCTGAAGGAGGCCCGCACCGGTTCGAGGATCTTGGCGTTGGTCCAGAGCTGCGAATGGCAGTTCATGCAGGTCTTGGTCGGCGGAATCCCTGCGAACGAGGACGTCTCCACGGACGTATGGCAGTAGCGGCAGTCGAGCCCGATGCCACCCACGTGGTGGGCGTGGCTGAACTGAATCGGCTGCTCCACAAATTCGTTTTGCTTGGTTGCCCAGGAAGAACGCATTAAGGTGAACACGACCCAGCCCATGAACAGGACGAGGGTCAAGGCGCCCGCAATGGTCATTCGGGCAGTGGCATTCGCACTCTTCGGAAAGATCTGGCTCATAGCTGGCCGTTCGGCGCACATAGCCTATATGCATGGGGCTGGTGCAGCGGTCTGGTTTATTGTGCGCATATGGTGTGAAATTTTTCACAATCTGTCAATAGACAAGCACTAATCTAGGCGGGCCAATGGCAGCTATCGAGATTTCTAGCGTAACCAAGCGATTTGGCACCTACGCCGCGGTCAACGACGTGTCGCTGTCGGTGCCGGAGGGGGCCATTTACGGCTTTATCGGTCCGAACGGGTCGGGCAAGACCACGACGATCCGCATGATCATGAACATCCTGCTGCCCGATGCCGGCGAGGTGTCGGTGTTTGGCCGTCAGAGCTCCTCGTCGGCCCGCGACGATGTGGGGTACCTGCCGGAGGAGCGGGGGCTATATAAGAGGATGCCGGTGCGGCGCCTGTTGCGCTACTACGGGCAACTGAAGGGTAAGCCGCTCAAGGACATCGATCCGGTGATCACCACCTGGATCGAGCGATTCCAGCTCGGGCCCTGGGCCGACAAGAAGATCGAAGCGTTGTCGAAGGGCATGGCCCAGAAGGTCCAGTTCATCTCCGCGATCGTGTCGAAGCCGCGGCTCCTGATTCTGGACGAGCCGTTCACCGGCCTCGATCCGGTGAACGCGGACACGCTCAAGGACGCCGTGCTCGACCTGCGGCGCGCCGGGACGACGATCGTGTTCTCCACGCACGACATGAGCGCGGCCGAACGGCTCTGCGACCGCATTTTCATGATCTTCAAGGGGCAGAAGGTGCTTGACGGCACGCTCGACGAGATTCAGTCGACCTACGGGCAGGACACCGTGCGCGTCAGGGTCAGCGGCGGCCGCGCGGCGCTGGCGGATTTCAGCGAGATCGAAAGCGTGAATGATTTCGGGAACTACCAGGACCTGCGCCTGACGTCGGATCCGCAGGCGTTCCTGCAGAAGCTGTCGCAGAAAACGGCCGTGCAGCACTTTGAACTGACCAAGCCGTCGCTGCACGACATCTTCGTGCGCATCGCGCAGCCGACAGCCGAAGACCTCAAGCGTTCCGTGGGCGGAGCAGACTGATGAATCGCATCTTTATCGTGGCCCAGTCGGAATTCCTGACGCTCGTCAAGACCAAGGCGTTTCTGATCGGCCTGCTGTTGATGCCGGTCATCATGGCCGGCGCCATCGGGTTTCAGGTGTACGCGCAGAAGCACTCGGACCGCGACGACCACAAGTTCGTGGTCATCGATCACACCGGGGTGTTGTACGCGCCGCTGTCGGCGGCCGCCGCGGCGTTCAACCAGAAGAACGGAACCGGTGCCGTGCGCACCGGGCCCAACTTCATTCCGGAAGCCGCGCCGAGCGCCACGCCCGACGAAGCGTACCGTCTGGAGCTGTCGGACCAGATCAAGAAGAAGGCGCTCTTTGCCTTCGTCGAAATTCCCGCCTCTGTCGTGGATCCGAATGTCGAGACGCCGCCGGCGATCCAGTACTACACCGAGACGCCGTCGTACGACCGCCTGCCGAACTGGCTCGAGCAGATACTGAACGAGCAGATCACCAAGAGCCGTTTCGGCCAGGCGGGCGTGGATCAGGCGCTGGTGAAGAAGCTCAGCACGCACGCGGATATCGCGATGATGGGCCTGCTGGCCAAGAAGACCGACGGTACCGTCGAACAGGCTAAGAAGGTGGACCAGATCGCCGCGTTCGTCGCGCCGTTTGCGGTGCTGTTCATCATGTTTCTGTCGGTGACCTCCACCGCGCCGCAGCTGCTGAACGCGATCATCGAAGAGAAGATGAGCCGCATCAGCGAAGTGCTCGTGGCCTCCGTGTCGCCGTTCGAGTTGTTGCTGGGCAAGCTGTTTGGCGTGACCGGCGTGGCCGTGCTGCTGGCGCTCGTGTACTTCCTCGGCGCCGGTTACTACGCGATCTATGCCGGCCGCACGGAGCTGGTGCAGCCGGCCCTGATGGGCTGGTTCGTGATCTTTCTCATCTGTTGCGTGCTGATGTTCGGATCGATGTTCCTCGCCATCGGCTCGGCGTGCTCGGACATCAAGGACGCGCAGAGCATGATGCAGCCCGTGATGCTGCTGCTGATGGTCGGCTACATCGGCTCGTTCGCCGTGCTGCGCGCGCCGGAGTCGAACCTGGCGCTGGGCCTGTCGTTCTTTCCCACGTCGGCGCCGTTCATCATGATGCTCCGCATGGCGATGCAGCCGACGCCGCCGCTCTGGCAGCCGGCGCTGGCGCTGGCCATCACGCTCTTGACCACGGTGGGTTTCGTCTGGGCGGCCAGCCGGATCTTCCGCGTGGGCCTGCTGATGCAGGGCAAGGGCGCGACGTTCGCGGAGATGATTCGGTGGATCAAAGCGTCGTAGAGACCACTTCCAAGGTTCAAGGTCCAACGTCCAAGGTCCAAGGTCACTTGTTGTCCGAGGTCCGATTGGTCCGGGGTCCCAGGTCCGTCAGAGGTCCACGGTGCGCAAGGCGCCGAACTGGACCTCGCACCTTGGGCCCGAAGGACCTTGGACAGCAAGTGACCTTGGACGTTGGACCTTGGACCTTGGACGACTAGTTCGTGGTTGCTTCTGACGCCGTCCCCGTCGACGTCCTCGTCGCCGGCGCTGGCCCGGCCGGCGCCACGGCCGCGCGCGCATTGGCGTCGGCCGGGGCGCGCGTACTTCTGATCGACAAAGCCACATTCCCCCGCAACAAACCCTGCGGCGGCGGGATCAGCGTTCGCGCGCTCAGCCGCTTTCCGTGGCTCGGCGCGGCGATCGGGAACATCGATGTCCATCAGGTCTCGCGCCTGCACCTTGAAGGACCCGATGGCGCGGTGCTCGAGATGTCGTCGCCCGGTCCGATCATCGTCCTGATTCGGCGCGTGGAGTTCGACCACGCGCTCGTTTGCGAGGCCGAACGCGCGGGCGCCACGCTGTGCGATGGATTCGAGATCACCCACGCGGCCGCCGACGCTGATGGCGTGACGCTTTGTGCCCGCGACGGCCGGCAGTGGCGCGCGCGCGCGGTGATCGCCGCCGACGGCGTGCACAGCGTGATCGCGAAGCGCCTCGGCGTGAACGCCGCGTGGCCCCCGCGCTCGATCGCGATTGACATGATGGAAGAGACGCCGGTGGACACGCTCTGGCCCGAACGGCCGGACGTGCTGTGGGTGTCGTACGGGTACCGCGGCCTCGATGGCTACGCGTACATCTTTCCCAAAGTGCGTCATGTGAATGTCGGCGTCGGCTGCCTGTTGTCGCACTACAAGAAGAAGGTTGACGAGCGGCCCTACACGATGCAGCGGCAACTGATCGCCGATCTTGTCGCGAGCGGCGCCCTGCGAGGCCAATCCGACCGGCGCCAGTTCACGCCCTTTCTGATTCCCGTCGGCGGACCGCTGGCGCGCGCGCACCACGCGCGATCGGAGCGCGTGCTGTTTGCCGGCGACGCGGGCGGATTCGTGAACGCGTTCACGGCCGAAGGCATCTACTACGCGATGGTCAGCGGCGACTTGGCCGCGCGCGCGGTGCTGGCGGCCGGCACGAGCGGCGGCGCCGGCCGGGCATACGACACGCTCTGGCGCGCCGAGATCGGCGACGAGTTGCGCGACGCGGTCCTGATCCAGCGATTGCTGTTTGCCGACCCGATGCGCGTGAATCGCCTGGTGCGCGCCGGCCGCGCGCTGCCGTGGCTCGCGGAGTTGATCGTCGATTACGCCGCCGGCCGCGTGTCGTACAAGGACGCCAGGCGCCGCGTGCTGGCGGCGTCGCCGAAAACCGCCGCGCGCCTCGTGTGGTTG
>JAKALV010000224.1 GCA_021824055.1 Acidobacteriota bacterium | reverse complement strand
CGGCGCGTCCATCGCATGGCCGTGGCACCGCGTGCGCGGCACCACGCGCCACGAGCGCGACGTGGTCTTCGAAGGCGGCGACACGCTCTCGCTGCGTCTCCGCTGCAACAGCTACGGCGACGCGGTTGTGGCCGCGGCGCTCGCCGAGCGCCTCAGTCGGCGATAATCACTGTCATGGTGCTCGGGTCTGACGTGCTGTTCGATCGGCAATTGCTCCGCGGCCGCACCGTCGGCATCGTGTGCAATCCGGCGTCCATCGATGCCGGCTTCCGGCATGTGTTGCAGCGCGCGGAGGAGGCCGGCGTCGCCGTCGGCGCCATCTTCGGCCCGCAGCACGGACTGCAGTCGAACCTGCAGGACAACATGATCGAGTCGCCGCATGTCGAGGACGCGCGGCGACGGGTGCCCGTGTACTCGCTCTATTCCGAAACGCGCGAACCGACCGCGGCGATGCTCGCCGGCCTCGACGCGCTCGTCATCGACCTGCAGGATGTCGGCACGCGCATCTATACCTACATCTACACGATGGCGAACTGCCTGCGCGCCGGGGCCAGACATGGCCTGCCGATCGTGGTGTGCGATCGGCCGAATCCGATCGGCGGTCTCACGGTCGAGGGCCCGATGCTCGTGCCGGGTTACGAGTCGTTCATCGGGCAGTTCCCGATTCCGATGCGCCACGGCATGACGATCGGCGAGCTCGCGCGGCTGTTCAACGAGCACTTCGGCATCGGCGCCAAGCTCGAAGTGGTGGCGATGGCGGGCTGGCGGCGGGACCAGTACTTCGATGAGACCGGATTGCCGTGGGTGCTCCCGTCCCCGAATCTGCCGACGCTGGCGTCCGCCGTCGTGTATCCCGGCACGGTGCTGTTCGAGGGCACGAACATCTCGGAAGGCCGCGGCACGACGAAACCCTTTGAGCTCGTGGGCGCGCCCTGGGTCACCGACCCCGACACGCTCGCGGCATCGCTGAATGCCGTCAACCTGCCGGGCGTCCATTTCCGCGCGCACACCTTCGAGCCCACATTCCAGAAACACGCCAGGACGTCGTGCGGCGGCGTCCAGATCCACGTGACCGATCGGCGCGTGTTTCCCGCGGTCGAAACCGGCGTGGTCGTGCTCGATCAGTTCCGACGAGCCGGCATTGCCGACTTCGCCTGGCGCGAGCCGCCATATGAATATGAGTACGAGAAGCTGCCGATCGACATCCTGTCCGGGTCCTCGCGGCTGCGACTGGCGCTCGAAGCCGGTGTGTCCCCGCACGCGCTCGCCGAGGAGTGGCGGGCGGACGTCGCGCCCTTCCTGAGCGTGCGCGAGCGCTTCCTCTTGTACCGCGGCGGAGCGCCGGAGTAATCGCCGTCGCGGCCCCTGTCGTAATATCAGGCACAAAGGAGTTCGTATCGTGATCAAACGTGTATTGATGGTGGGCGCGCTGGCGCTCTACCTCGTGGTGCTGGCCGCGACCGCGTCCGCCCACAACGCTGTATCGCAGGGTGCCGCCCGGCCGGGCGGCTGGACCATTCCGGCCACCGCCAAGGATGAAAAGAATCCGCTGACGGTGAACGACGCGGTGCTGGCCGGCGGCAAGCGGCTGTTCGAAGCCAAGTGCCAGCGCTGCCACGGCAAAACCGGCAAGGGCGACGGCGCGGATGCCGAACCGGAACACATGGCGGACATGGACTTGACGTCCGCATCGCGCGCGGCCAAGAACCCGGACGGCGTGGTGTTCTACAAGCTCTGGAACGGCCGGAAGACCCCGAAGATGCCGGCGTTCAGCGAAGACTCGACCAAAGAGCAGGTCTGGGCGATCGTGGCCTACGTCCAGACGCTCCGCGGCAAGTAAGCGCAACGCCATGGCGACAGCCCCACGCGACGCCGGCGGACGCTTCGAGCAGAGCCTGCTCATCGAAGCCCCGCCGGCGCGTGTGTTCGACTGCTTCTTCGATCCCGATGCGCTGCGGGCGTGGTGGCAGACCGTGCGATCCGTCACGACGCCGGTGCCGCTCGGGGTGTACGCGATCCAGTGGCAGACCACGCCCTATCGCGACGATCTGCTCGGCCCGCTCGGCGGCACGTTCTTCGGCACCATCATCGAAATTCGCCCGGGCCAGGAGTTTCAGGTCGCCGATGCGTCCTGGCTGCCGCCCGAAGGGGATCCGCTCGGCCCGATGACACTGCACGTGCAGTGCATGGCCGAAGGCACCGGTTGCCGGTTGCATGTGCGCCAGGAAGGCGAAGACATGTCACCGCGCTGGCGGCGTTACTACGTGGTCGTCTCGCGCGGCTGGCAGATGTCGCTGATGGCGCTCAAGCGTTTCGCCGAAGCCCCAGCGCACGCGCCAACGCGATCGCCAGCGGCGCGGCCAGAACACTGAGCAGCGCGCCCATCTTCGCCTGATCGAGCACGTCGCCGGGCGCGTACGCGGCCGTGGCAAAGAACAGCGCCACCGTAAACCCGATCCCCGCCGCACACCCGAGCACGACCAGCGATCGCGTGTCGAGACCCGTCGCGCGCCGCAGTCCGGCGCGCTCGCCGATGAGCGTCATGCCGACGATGCCGACGGGTTTGCCGAAGATCAGGCCGCCGAGCACGAGCCAGGTCGGCGCGCCGACGCTGGACAGCGGCACGCCCGCGTTCGCCAATCCAAAGAAGAACAATACAAACTGCACCGGAATCTTCCACGCGTGCTCGAACCGGTCCAGCGTGTCCCGGCGCCGCGCTTCGCCAGGCTCGAACAGTCCCAGATCCTGGCGCGCGGCCGGCATGAACGGAACGATCGGCACCAGCGCCAGCGCGGGGTGAATGCCGCCCACGTACAGCGCCACCCACGAGAGCAGTCCCGGCACGGCGAGATAGGCCCAGAAGTTCGTGACCTTCCGCCGGCGCATGCTCCACGCCGCGGCCATTGCCGGAATCATGAACAGCAGGAGTTGTCCAAACGCGAGCGGTCCGCTGGGATAGAAGATCGCCAGCACGATCAAGCCCAGCGCATCGTCGGCAATCGCAAGCAGCAGGAGGAACGGAATGGCCGGCGACGCCTTCGGAAAGATCATCCGCGCGGCGAGGTACGAGAAGGCGATGTCGGTGGCGCAGGGAATGGCCCATCCGCGCGTCAGGTCGTCGTGATGCGCGTTCGTGGCGCCGGCGATGAAGATCGCCGCCGGCACCAGCATGCCGCCGACGGCGGCCAGCATCGGCAGCGCGGCCTGGCGCGGCGACGACAGCGCGCCGCCGGGCAACATCGCCTCCACGACCTCCTTGGTGGCCAGCGCAAAGAAGAACACCATGCCGATGTCGTTCACGGCAAAGTGCATCGCGTGCGCCACGCTCATGTACGACGCGTTGTCGACGTTGGCCCACACGATCGCCGCCACCGCGCCGGCGATCAGCAGCAGGGAATTATCGACAACGAACCGAAACGCCCGGCTAGAGGCGCTCAAGGTGAATGAAGTTCCTGCCGTCCTGGCTGAGCTTCGGATGCATCGACACAAACACCACCACGTCGCCGGGGCGGACGATGCCGCGGTGGCGCAGGGTGTCCCGAACGCCTGACAGGGTCAGGGCATTGGTAATCACGGGCGTGACGCCCCAGGTGAGGGCCAGCTGCGCCGCCGTGTGGGCGTGCGGTGTCGCGGCCAGAATCTGCGCGGCCGGCCGAATCGCCGCCAGCATCCGCGGAGTCCGGCCGGCCTCGGTCATGGCTACAATCGCCACCGCGCCGCTGCGCGCGGCGAGCGCCACGGCCGCTTCGCACAACGGGCGGCCCGGCCGGTTGCGCGCGGCCGCGTCGGGCGGCACATCGGTGTAGCCGCCGGGCATCGCTTCCACTTCCCGGATGATCGCGTCGAGCATCTGCACGGCGCGAACCGGATACGCGCCGGCCGCGGTCTCGCCGGCCAGCATGATGGCATCGGCGCGCTCGTCCACCGAGTGGGCGGCGTCGGTGACCTCGGCGCGGGTCGGCCGCGGTTCCACGACCATCGACTCGAGCACCTGCGTGGCGACGATGACGGGCACGCCGCGCGCGCGGGCGGCGCGGGTCACGCGCTTCTGCGCCGCCGGCAGTTTTTCCAGAGGCAGCTCGAGACCGAGATCGCCACGCGCCACCATCACACCGTCGGCGACGTCGAGAATCGATTCGATCTCGTCGACCGCCTGCGGCCGCTCGATCTTGGCGATGACCGGCAGGTCGTGCGCCCCCGCCGCGGCCGCCACCCGTCGCGCGTGCGACACATCGTCGGCCGACTGCACAAAGCTGACGGCCACGAAGTCGACGCCGAGTTCGATGCCGAACTTCAGGTCGGCCTCGTCCTTTTGAGTGACCGCCGGCGTTCGCATGGTCACGCCGGGCAGGTTGAGGCCCTTGTTGCTCGAGAGGAGTCCGCCGTCCACCACGCGTGTTTCGAGGCCGGCGGCGCCGACGGACACCACCTCCAGCTCGATGCGGCCGTCGTTGACCAGCAGTCGCCCGCCGGGCCGGGCGGACACGAACAGCGCGTCAAAGCTGCACGCCACGCGGCCGGGACCGCCGACAAACGTACCGGGCGCGATGCGGAGCGTGTCGCCGGCGTTGAGCATGAACGGCGCGGCGAGCTCGCCGGTGCGGATCTTCGGACCGCCGAGGTCCTGCACAACGGCCACCGGCCGGCCCTCGGCGACGGCCGCGTCGCGGATCATCGTGTACATGGCGGCCTGCGACTCGTGGGTGCCATGCGAAAAGTTCAGCCGGAACGCGTCGGCCCCGGCACGGATCAGCTCGCGCAGCACCGGCAGCGGCGTGGACGGACCAGCGGTGGCGAGAATGCGCGTGCGTCTCATGGGTTCGTGGGCAACAGAGGGCCGCTGTGAGCGTACAATTCTCGACAGTCAGCAGCAAGCACATCAGTCGTCAGTGCGGGAGGCAAGCCGTGGGTGAGCGTTTGGAGGCATTCCGGAAGTTCCGCGAGAAGATGAACGAGCGGATCCTGGAATCGGACAATCTCGAGATCAAGCGGTTCTTCGCGCTCGACACGCGCGCGTATGAGGCGGGCGCGCTGCCGGTGAAGACCAAGGAGCTGATGGGCCTGGTGGCCTCGCTCGTGCTGCGCTGCGACGACTGCGTCACGTATCACATCGTGCGGTGCCGCGAAGAAGGCGTCACGCGGCCGGAGTTCCTGGAAGCGTTCAACGTGGCGCTCGTCGTGGGCGGATCGATCACGATCCCGCACATGCGGCGTGCCGTGGCGACGCTCGATGAAGTTGAGGGGTTGTCATGACGAGGGTCACGAAGTGGACGGGAATCGCCGTGCTGGCCATCGCCGCGGCCGGGTGCGCGTCGCAGAGCGATGTCGAGGCGCTGAAGAAGGAAGTGGCGGAGCTGAAAGCGACCCAGGCGCAGCTCGTGAAGCGCGTCGGCGGCGTGCCCGCCGCGCCGAAGCCGTTGCCGGCGAGCATCGACCTGAGCGGCGGGCCGTTCAAGGGATCAACGACGTCGCCGGTTGTGCTGGTCGAATATTCCGACTATGAATGCCCGTACTGCATCCGGCACTTCACGCAGGTGATGCCCCAAATCGAGGCGGCGTACATCCAGAC
>JAKALV010000223.1 GCA_021824055.1 Acidobacteriota bacterium | reverse complement strand
TGGACCCGGCACGACGCGGAGTTGAAAGACCTCGTGAACCCCTATACCGGCAACACCTCGATCCGCTGACCGCGCCTGGAGCAGGATTCAGTTCTGTGTCGCGTCGTCCACAGTTCAAGGTCCAAGGTCCAACGTCACGCGTCGTCCTCGGGTCCTCTCGGTCCGGGGGCCTCGGTCCGCGTGCGCGTGCACATCGGACGACGGACCCGCCGGACCTGCGGACAACAGGTGACCTTGGACGTTGAACCCTGAACCTTGGACTGACGGCTACAGCAATGCGAAATGCGCTCTACCCGAACGGCTGATCGATCGCGATGCTCTGCTTGCTGAAGAACTTCGCGCCATCCTCCGTGATGTGCACATCGTCCTCGAGCCGGATTCCGAACTCGCCGGGAATGGCGACCATCGGCTCGTCGCTGAAGCACATGCCGGGCGTGAGCTTCGTGAGATTGCCCTTCACGAAGTTCGTCCACTCGTGGCCATCGAGCCCGATGCCGTGGCCGGTGCGATGGGGGAGTCCGGGCAGTTTGTAGCCCGGCCCGAAGCCGGCGTCGACGATGACCTTGCGGGCGGCCGCGTCCACCGACTCGCACGTGGCGCCGAGCTTCATGGCGTCGAAGGCCGCCGTTTGCGCGCGCTTCTCCAGCTCCCAGATGTCCTTCTGGCGCTCTGTCAGCTTGCCGAAGACGGTCGTGCGCGTGATGTCCGACTGGTAGCCTTCGCACTTCACGCCGTCGTCGATCATCACGATGTCGCCCTCTTTGAGTTTCTGCGGCGTGGCGCTGCCGTGCGGAAGCGCCGTCCACTTGCCGAACTGCACGCTCACGTCGCCGTTGAATCCGAGCGCGTGGAACGCCGCCGTGATGTTGTCCGCCAGCTCGTTTTGCGGCATGCCCTCGCGCATCGTGGCCAGTCCGGCCTTGTAGGCTTCGATCGTGACGTCGTTGGCGCGCTGCATCAGCGCGATCTCGGCGGGAGACTTGTAGATGCGGCAACCGGCGGTCACGGCCACGCAATCGGCGACTTCCATGCCGGGATTGTCGCGTCGGATGCCGTCGGCGATGAAGAACCGCACGCGCTCCTCGATCCCGATCCGGTGATGCGTGACGCCGCGATCTTTCACGATACCCGCGATGACCTTGTAGGGGCTTTCGTCCTCCTCCCAGGTGCGCAGGTCCTTGCCGAACTTGATCAGCTCGAGCGCGCGGTCTTCCTCGAACTTCGGGCACACGTAGGCGACGTCGCCCTTGGCGGGAATCACGAGCCCGAACGTGCGCTCGCTCTGCCCCCACCGCATGTTCGCGAAGTAGAACATGCTGGTCGTGCCTTCCATGAAGATGGCGTCGAGCTCTTGCTCCGCCATCAGCCGCTGTGCCTTGGCGATGCGCGCGCGGCGTTCATCGTCGGAGATCGGCACGATGCCGGCGGTCATCGGCTTGAGCGCCTTGATGACGGCGGGAAGATCGCCCGTGCCTGCGGCGCCCGGCGCCGCCGCGCCCGTGGCCGGTCCCGGCTGGGCGCACGCGATGGCCAGCCCGCTGGCGCCCGCGGCGCCCGTTGCCAGGAAGTGTCGTCGGTTGATACGCATATGTCTCCTATTCAGAAATGAGTTGGCGCCGTCCGGCGCAACGAGAGGCTACCATGTAAGTTGCATGCCGCTGGACGACGATGGCGACGAGCTCCAGACGACGTTTGACGTGTCGTGTCCGTACTGCGGCGAGCCAGGTGAGATCTACCTCGAGCCCGACGTCCTCGGCACGCTCGTGCAGGATTGCGAAGTCTGTTGCCAGCCCTGGCAGGTCCGGGTCGGGTATGACGACGGGATCCGGTACGTCGAGGTCACGCGGGGCGACGGGGAGTAGCGGGCCGGTTCCGGCATCGAATACTGATAGAATACTGACATGACGCGAAAGATCGTTCAGACTGGCTCGTCCCTGGCGGTCACGCTGCCGCGCGAAGTCGTCGATCGATTCGGGCTCAAGAAGGGCGATGCGGTCGAGGTGTCGGTGCATCCTCAGTCCGGTGCCATCGTTGTCCGAACGGCCGTCCAGCATTTCGAAAAGGGCCGGGTGACCAAGCGGTTCGCCGACCTCGCGCAGGGATCTCTCCGCCGGTACGACAAGGCTTTCAAGAAGCTCGCCGAGTAGGCCGTGCTTTACCTCTCGGTGGCTCAGGTTCTCCATCTCCATCAACTGCAGACCGGTGCGTACGGTGGTGCCGCATGCCTTCGCGATCGTTCCGGACTCGAGTCGGCCGTGGCCCGACCCGCCGCGACGTTCGGCGGCGAGGATCTCTATCCCGATGCGCCCGCCAAGGCGGCCGCCTTGATGCACTCGCTCGTCCTGAACCATCCGTTCATCGATGGCAACAAACGCGTGGGCGCCCACGCGGCCATCGTCTTTCTTGAAGCGAATGGGTGGGAGCCGCTCGCGTCACCTGACGAAGTTGTTGAAGTCACGCTGGGTGTGGCGAGTGGCGAAATCGAAATCGGCGCCCTGACGATCTGGTTCCGTCAGCGCATCAGATCCGCGGATTGAACGTGTCCAGTGGTCGTCACCGGGGTCCCGGCGGGCACACATAGACGCGATCGAAGACGAGCGATCCGCCCGGACACGGGTGATGCTCGATCGAGACCGCCTCGTCTAGATGATCGGCCACCAGCCACTGGTACTCGCGGATGAACACCACGTTGGTCGACGCGACGATGACGCGCTCGTTGGCCAGAAACGTCACGCTGTCCGCGTCCCAGAAGTCTCCGCGCGCGTACCGATAGCCGTGGTCCACGAGGTAGTCGGCCATTACCCGGCGCCAGTTCGCCGGTCGGTCGTACAGGTACTCGCGCGCCAGCCGCACGTGATCCCGCGCGCTGACGACGCCAACCACGAGCACGGCGGCGATGACGAGGGCGCGCCACGCCGGCCGGCGTTCGCAGGTGAGATACGCGGCCGTGAGGCCGATTGGCGCGAAGAGGCCGAGCAGGCCGTAGCGCATCGTGCCGACGTCGACCACGCCGCACTTGAAGACGCCATATGCGGCAAGCGACTGCATGCCGACAAGGAACAGGTAGGTCGAGAACGCCAGCGGCGCGGTCCACACGCGTTGCCGGTCGCGCACGAGCAGCCAGAAAAGTCTGACAATCAAGGCGCCGCCGAACAGGGCGAGAAACGGTCCGAGCCAGTCCGCGCCTTGCGAGAGATGGCTGTTGATGCCGAAGTTGACCATCGGCCGCTGCACCGCGCCGAGCAGAGCGGCCACGTGCACATTCAGGATGCGCCACGCGGCCAGCGGCAGCGTCGCCGCGTCGACGCACGCGTGGCTCGCCACGGCCGCGACGTTGGCACCGGCGTCGGCGGCGATGACCCCGACCGAGGTTCCTGGACCGTCGACGCTGGAGAACTGTTTCAGCAGATAGATCACCTGCCAGACCGCCGCGAAGCCCAGGCCCCCGAGCGCCGCGTCGCGCGCGACACCGCGGCGATGCCAACCGCGATCGAGCACCCACAGAATCGCGAGCGCGCCAAAGGCGTAGATGGTGAACTCGCGGTGCAACACGCCAAACGCCAGGAGCGCGCCGAACGCCACCGGCCGATGCCGCAGCCACCACAGCAACAGCACGTACAGAAACGGCTCGACATTGCTGCCGTTGGCTTCGAGGAGCAGTTCCGCCGTGCCCGGCGCGGCCAGGATGAAGAAGGATGCCGGCACGAGCGCCAGGAACGGACGCAAACCGGCCGCGCGCTCCAGCCCGAGCACGAGGAGCGCGGCCACGACCATGTTCAGGATCGTGAGCGGCAGGATCAGCATCGGCACGTTGACGCCGCCGATGAGGAACGCGGGCGCGGCCAGCCAGGCTTCCACGCCGAGCATGTACGGATGCGCGTAGGCGAAGACGGGAACGGCGCGGCCTTCGGCGAGGTGCTTGGCCATCAGGCCGAGCAGCGCCTGATCGGAATCGAAATGCGCGCCCTCGAATGCGGTGAGGACGCCGCTTCGGAGCAGGGTTAGCGCGACGGCCATGCCAACGGCAAGCCAGCGCTCGCGACGTCGGTTCGCGTTGTCCACGGGCGGCGGAGGGCGAGTATACTCCACCAGTTTCCGACGGACTCGATCCGGCCAGCGTGGCGCGTTTTCCGGCATGACAAAGACCGTTCAACCTCAGGAAAATCGGCGTCGCGTCTGGTTCGGCATCCTCGCCGCGATCGTACCGCTCGCGGTGTGTGCGACGTCGATCACGGTCTGGCTTCGCGCCGCGGCGCCTGACGCGGTCTGGCGGATGGCCGCCGGTCATCAACAGGGATTCACGCCCGTCGATCCCAACGCCATTCAGCAGATCTGGCCCACCATCGGAACGTCGGTCGGTGTGGGCGCGGCGGTCACGACCGCGCTCGGACATGCGACCACGGCATTGGGGTTGAGCGCGACGAGCGAGCCCGTCACTCTCGTGGCGGCGCTCGCTGTCCTCATCCTCTTCATCATCGGACGAGGTCTGGGGTGGAGCGTGATGGCCGCCGCCGCAGCGGCGCTATTCATGGCGTTCGGCGGCGTCTTCTGGTCGCTCGCCGTTAGCGCGCGGCCGGCGACCTACGCGGGTGTGGTCGTGCTCGCCAGCATCGGGACCCAGTTGTGGTGGGCGGAGTCTCGACGCCGCGATGTGCTGGCGCTCCTCCTCATCAGCTACACGCTGGCCATTGCAGTGGAACCGTCCGCGCTGTTCGCGCTGCCGTTTCTTGTGGTGACGTCGTGGATGACGGCGGCGTCGCGACGAGAGGGCGCTGCGGTCGCGGGCGCACTGGTGATCGCTGCCGCCGTCGGTGCAGCCGTCCTGTGGGCGCCCGTGCGCGGCCTTGCGCCGATCTCGGCCTGGTTCGTGCCCGATGCGAGCCAGCTGGCGGATCGTTTCGGCCAGCTCAAGTCCGGCGTCGTCGCCGATCTGGGCGCGCTGGGACTCGCGTTCTTCGCGGTCGGCGCCGCCGTGCTGGCGCGGCGACGTCCAGGCATGCTCGTGTTGTGCGCGGGGTGGACGATCGCGGCCGGCGCGTGGGCCCTGATCATCGCGCCGCACGATGGGCCGGGCGCGCGCATCTCGGTGCTCGTGCCGATGTGGCTTGTCATCGGCGCCGGCATGAACTGGACACTTGGCGCCAGCCCGCCCACGCGGCCGTGGCTGGCCATTCTCGTCGCGCTGCTGCCGGTGGTGAACGCCATCGGACATGCGCCGGCAGGTGCCCAGGCGCGCGCGGCCACCACGTTTGTGGCCGAGTATCTGGACCGCGTGCAGACGATCGTGCCGCCGGCCGCGGTGCTCGTGGCCGAGAGCCGTGCGATCGATGGACAGATCGCCGCCCGCGCGCTGGCGGGCGGCGCGCCCGATTGGCGGCGCGTACCGCAGGATCCGGCGGCGATTCGGCGGGCGCTGACGGAGGGCGTGCCGGTGGTCGCTTTTGCCGGCGCGCGCGCCAACCTGGAGGAACTCGGGTTTCGATTCGCGCCGATCGCCGCCGCTGGAGTGCCTCTGACCATCGAGCAATATCTGCGCGCCGTTCCGAAAAGCTGGATCATTGCCGCGGCGACCGGTGATCGGTTCGGCC
>JAKALV010000222.1 GCA_021824055.1 Acidobacteriota bacterium | reverse complement strand
TCAAGCCCGGCCCGCAGCCCTCGCCCTACGCCGACTTTCCCGGCTTTGCCGATGAGGTCGCGGAAGACGACGAGACGACCGATAAGGAACCCTAGCCGCTCGCGCGACTGCCCCGCGCATACAATCGACAGCATCCTCAATTCGACGGGCGATGTGCGCTGACCGCAGCAGCACCTCACGACCGCCGCCGCACAGCGCGTTCACGCGCGCGCGCCTCCCGAGCATCGCGCTCGTGGCCCTGTCGCTTGTGGCCGCCGTCATCGTGTTCTTCGTGGTGCGCGCCCTGAGCCGCGGGCTGCACGACACCGCGGCGCACCTGCGCTCGGGCGCGGACCAGGTGCAGACCACCTCCACGCAGGTGTCGCTGTCGGCACAGATGTCGAAGGTCATCACGACCATCGACGAGATCGCCTTTCAGACCAACATCCTCGCGCTCAACGCCGCGGTCGAAGCCGCGCGCGCCGGCGAAGTGGGCATGGGCTTCGCCGTCGTCGCCGGCGAGGTGCGCAATCTGGCGCAGCGGTCGACGCAGGCGGCGAAGGATACCGCGGGCCTGACCGATGCCGGAATTTCGGCACGGTTGTCTGCCGCGAGCGGCGAGCAGCTTCAGCGTATGATCGCTACTGCGCAATATGCACGCCGATTCGGACGTGGGCGACATTGTTCGGTCCGGCGATCGTCTTATCGCGATCGTCGGGAATTACGGATCCGGCAAGACCGAGGTCTCCGTCAACCTGTCTCTGCAGCTCGCGCGTCGCGGCCTCCACGTCCAGATCGCCGACCTCGACATCGTCAATCCCTATTTTCGATGCCGTGAAGCGTCCCTCCTGATGCAGTCGAACGGCATTCGAGTGGTCGTGCCGCACGGCGCGCACGCGTGGGCGGACCTGCCGATCATCCTTCCGGAGATTCGCGGGATGCTGCACCCGGCGCCCGGCACGCTGTCGATCTTCGATGTGGGCGGCGACGACGTCGGCGCTCGCGCGCTGGCCTCGTTCCGTACCAGCATCGCGGACGGCGACTACCAGTTGTGGCAGGTCATCAACGCCAAGCGGCCGTTCACGGACAGCGTCGCCGGTTGCCTCGCGATGCAGCGCTCGATCGAGACGGCGTCGCGGTTTTCGGTCACGGGCTTGCTCGTGAATTCGCATCTGATCGACCAGACCACACCCGAAACGGTGCTCGAGGGCTGGCGCCTGGCGCAAGCGGTCTCGGCGGAGACGGGCTTGCCGATTCGCCTCGTGGCCGTGATGGATGAGCTCGCCGACGCGACCGAACTCCGTGTCATCGACGCGCCCATCCTGCGGCTGACGCGCCTGATGACGCCGCCGTGGTCGGTTCCACGCCCTCGTTCCCTCGCTCGCCTCCAAGGAGTACGCCCGTGAGCCGAATCGAAATCGACAGCATCCGGTGTAAAGGCTGCGGTCGCTGCATCACCGCTTGCCCGAAAGATCTCATCGAGTTCTCGCAGGAGATCAACGACCGCGGCTACACCTACGTGGACTTCACCGGGCACCAGGAGGACTGCAGCGGCTGCACGCTGTGCGCGGTCGTCTGCCCGGACCAGGGCATCGAGGTCTGGAATTTCAAGGACAAACAGACGTTCGTCAACACCACCGGGCTCACCGAGAACATGACCCACTACTGCCCCGGATGCACGCACGGCGTCGTGCACCGCATCACGGCGGAAGTCCTGGAGGAGCTCGGCCTGCTCGATCGCACGGTGGGCGTGGCGCCCGTGGGCTGTTCGGTGCTCGCCTACGAGTACTTCAACATCGACATGTTCGAAGCGGCGCACGGCCGCGCCCCCGCCGTCGCCACCGGCGCCAAGCGCGCCCGGCCCAACCTCATCGTCTTCACCTATCAGGGCGATGGCGACCTCGCGTCGATCGGCGGCAACGAGATCCTGCACGCGGCCAATCGCGGCGAGAAGATCACGGTGATCTTCGTCAACAACGCGATTTACGGCATGACGGGCGGCCAGATGGCCCCGACGTCGATGCCGAACCAGAAGACGACGACGTCGCCGATGGGACGCGACGTGGAGACCACCGGGTATCCCATGCGCGTCTCGGAACTGCTCGCCTCCTTGAAGACGCCCGCGTTCATCGCGCGCGGCTCGGCGCATGACGGCAAGCACTCGCTGAAGCTGAAGAAACTCATCCGGCAGGCGTTTGAGTACCAGCGCGACAACACGTGCTTCTCGTTCGTGGAGGTGCTGTCGACCTGCCCGACCAACTGGGGTCTGTCGCCGGACGAGGCGGACAAGTGGCTCGAAACCACGATGATGCCCTACTACCCGCTCGGCATCTTCAAGCAGCCCGACGTCGCGAGCCCGGCGTAAGCCGACTGGAACGCTCATGCCCACCGACACCGCAGTAACCACCGATACCGAAGTGCTGATGGCCGGGTTTGGCGGCCAGGGAACGCTGCTCGCCGGCAAGGTGCTGGCGCAAGCGAGCATGGATCTGGGACGCGAGGTCAGCTGGTTGCCGTCGTACGGCCCCGAAATGCGCGGCGGCACCGCCAACGTCATCGTGTGCATCGCGTCGAAACCGATCGGCTCGCCGCTGATCGAAAGTCCGCGCGGGCTCATCGTGATGAACCTGCCGTCGCTCGAGAAGTTTGCGCCGAAGGTCAGGCCGGGCGGCGTGATCATCGTCAATCAGTCGCTCATCGACCGCGACCCACACCGCGACGACTGCACCGTCGTGAAAGTGCCGTCGCGCGAACTGGCGCAGCAGGCCGGCGCGATCCGCGCGGCGAATTTCGTGATGCTGGGCGCCTACATCGGCGCCACCGGCGTCATGCCGCCGGCGGCCATCGAGCGGGCGATCGCCGAGGAATTTGAAGGCGACAAAGCCAGGTTCATTGCTTCGTCGGTGGCCGCGTTTCGCGCTGGTGTTAAGGCCGGGCGCCAGCCGGCGCATTGATTTCGAGGGTGGAGAGCTAGATGGCCAAAGTTCTGATGAAAGGCAACGAGGCGCTCGGCGAGGCCGCGATCCGCGCCGGGTGCGTGCACTTTTTCGGATATCCGATTACGCCGCAAACTGAAGTGCCGGAATACCTGGTCAAGCGGCTGCCCGAAGTCGGCGGCGCGTTCGTGCAGGCCGAAAGCGAAGTGGCCTCGATCAACATGGTCTACGGGGCTGCCGGCGTCGGCATCAAGTGCCTCACGTCGTCGTCGTCGCCGGGCATCAGTTTGATGGCTGAAGGCATGAGCTATCTCGCGGCCTGCGAACTTCCGTGCGTGATCATCAACATCATGCGCGCGGGTCCGGGGCTCGGCGGCATCCTGCCCTCGCAAAGCGATTACAACCAGGCCACGAAGGGCCACGGCCACGGCGACTACGAGCTGATCGTGCTGGCGCCCGCGTCGGTGCAGGAAGCCGTGGACCTCATGACGCTCGCGTTCGATCTCGCGGAGCAGTACCGCAATCCGGTCATGATCTGCGCCGACGGCATGATCGGCCAGATGATGGAGCCGGTGGAGTTTCCCGGCGAGGGCCGCGGTGAACCGTTCAAGCCGAACGACTGGGAGCTGACGGGCGCGAAGGGCCGTGCGCGGCGGGTCGTCAACTCGCTGTTCCTCGCGCCCGAGGAGCTGTTCGCGCACAACATCCATCTCAAAGAGAAGTACGACCGGATTCACCGTGATGAAATGCGCTCGGACCTCTACGGCGCCGACGAGCCGTACGACCTGCTGCTCGTGGCGTTCGGCACGATGGCGCGCATCTCGAAGACGGCCATCGACGAAGTGCGGCGCGACGGCCTGCGCGTGGCCATGTTCCGGCCCATCACGCTCAATCCGTATCCGACGCCCGCCCTGCGTGCGGCCATGGACGCCATGGGGCCGTCCGGCAAGGTCCTCACGGTCGAGATGAACATGGGCCAGATGGTGCACGACGTCCGATTCGCCGCCGAGGGCTCGCGGACCGTCGATTTCTACGGCACCGCCGGCGGCATCGTCCCGTCGCCGGATCAGGTCGCCGCCAAGATCCGGGCGCTCATCGGCTGAACGCCATCCACCGCGTCAGGCGGCGCGCGCCCACCGGATGGGCTGGAATCCCCATGGCGCGCGCGGAATTGCCCGTCTGCATCGTCATTGATCGGATGCAGCCCGCGTCTGCGGGAACACCAGCAGGGCACGGCACTTGCAATTCCCGCCCGCGGAGGTCTCATGACACCCAGGTATTTCCTGCTCGCCGCGTTGATCGCCGCCCCCGTGGCCGGTTGGGCGCAGGCCCCGCCCGCGATGAAAGCGCCGTTCGAGGCCATGCGGACGAACACCGGAAAGATCTCGAATGCCGCCGAGAAGGAACGTTGGGACGCCAACGTCGCGCTGTGGCAGATGCGGCTCGCCCGTGCCGGCAAGCCGGAGGCAGTCAACGTGGCGACGATGCGCGCATCGCTTGATGCGATGAAGACGAACGTGGCCAGGATCTCCGGTGGCGCTGAAAAGGAGCGCTGGCAGGCCAACTGCGATCTCTGGCAGATCGTGCTCGCGGCGCCGGACAGGATCGCCAAACCGGACCGCGACAGGATGCGGGCAACGCTCGACGTGATCAAAGCCAACGTGGCCAGGATCACCGTGCCGGCCGAACGAGAGCGTTGGGACGCGAACCACCAGCTGTGGATCCTGTCCCTGCGACTCATGTGAGTTACGGGATCACGCGGCCGCCGGCAACCTGCTCGGGAACGACACGTTAGAGCAACAAAGGGACAAAGGGGCAAAGAAGGGCTGTTGCACGAAGCTCTTCAATGGCGCTCTGCCCCTTTGTCACTTTGCCCCTCTAACAGTCCCTATTCACATTTGAGCGCCGGCAGCGTGACGTGACGCACGTTCGAGAACTCCCGGCGCAGCTCGCCGCGAACGTCCGGATGCGCGATGGAGATCAGCGCGGCGGCGCGCTCGCGAAGCGACCGGCCGGACAGGTCGACCGCACCGTATTCGGTCACGACCCAATGCACGTGCCCGCGGGTCGTCACCACACCGGCCCCCGGCTTGATCGACAGCACAATGCGCGACACGTGCCCGCCCGCGGCCGTCGACGGCATCGCGATGATCGGCTTGCCGCCCGCCGATAACGCGGCGCCCCGCATGAAGTCCATCTGGCCGCCGATGCCCGAGAAGATGCGGAATCCAATCGAGTCCGCCACCACCTGCCCGGATAGATCAATCTCAATCGCCGAGTTGATAGCGACGACGTTGTCGTTCTTCCGGATGACGGACGTGTCGTTGGTGTGGTCGCAGGGATAGAACTCGACAAACGGGTTGTCGTTAACGAAGTCGTACAGCCGCGTGGTGCCCATCACGAAGCTCGTCGCGATGCGGCCCGGATGGACCTTCTTGTAACGGTTGGTCACGACGCCGGCTTCGACCAGATCAACGATGCCGTCCGAGAACATCTCGGTGTGCACGCCGAGATCCTGCTTGCCGCCCATGCGGCGGAGCGCCGCGTCCGGAATGGCGCCGATCCCCATCTGCAGCGTCGCGCGGTCGGGCACGAGGCGGGCCACCTGCTCGCCGATCGCGTCCTCGATCGGCGTGATCGTCGGCCGGGCCACTTCATACAAGGGCCGATCGGTCGCGACACA
>JAKALV010000012.1 GCA_021824055.1 Acidobacteriota bacterium | reverse complement strand
AGCGAGATGACCCACCACGACGTGGTGCGATTGCCGACGAAGTAGTCGCGGACGGTGTGCTGCGAGCTGCGGAACCGGGTGCCGAACCAGGTGATGCCGATGAGATACACGGCGAGAACGGCGTAGTCGATTGGAGAGAAGCCCATGGTCGCGGCAAACGTAACACAGAAGAGTACGAGGTAGGCTCACCGGCACTGGCCGGGAAGCAGATACCCGCACGCCAGCCTCTGCGGCACCATCCACCGCGCCATTTGCCACGCTGATGTGGCATGGAACTAGCATGACCTGATCCGTCACGGCCTTGGTACACTCTGCGACGCGGGAGGGCCTTTCATGAGTGACAACTCCAAGATCGAATGGACGGATGCGACCTGGAACCCCGTGCGTGGATGTACCAAGATCAGTCCGGGCTGCAAGCACTGCTACGCGGAAACGTTCGCGGAGCGCTTCCGCGGCGTGCCCGGCCACCCGTTTGAATTCGGATTCGATCTTCGCCTGGTTCCAGAGAAACTGACAGATCCTCTACGGTGGGCGACTCCGCGAATGATCTTCGTGAACTCGATGAGCGACCTGTTCCACCAGAACGTTCCGGACTCGTACATCGAGACCGTGGCGCGGGTGATGATGCAAGCCAACTGGCACACCTACCAAGTCCTCACAAAACGAGCGGATCGCATGCGCGACTTGCTTCGCGGCAAGCTTATTGAAGCCGCGCAGCACGCGCATATCTGGTGGGGTGTCAGCGTCGAGAATCGGAAACACGGGCTTCCCCGTGTGGCGGCGCTTCGCGACAGCCCGGCGAGGGTCCGCTTCCTTTCGATCGAGCCGCTCCTGGAGGGCCTTGGACGGATCAATATCAACGGAATTCACTGGGTGATCGTCGGCGGCGAGAGTGGACCCGGCGCGCGACCAATGTCTGCCGAATGGGTGCGTGGCATCAAGGCACAGTGCGAGAAAGCTGAAGTCCCCTTCTTTTTCAAACAATGGGGCGGCGTTCGCAAGAAGGAAACTGGTCGCGAGCTGGACGGCAGGACGTACAGCCAGTTCCCAAGCGGCCCGCACCGGGAGGCTATCTCATATTGAACACGCGAGAATCACGCCTCGGTTGGGAGGACTCTAGGTGACGGCCACCGCCACGTCCCCACCACTGACGACATTCGTCGGCGGCGATGATCCCCATCGCCGCTGCGAACGGCCCGAGGTAGTAGATCCCGCGGAACGCCACCATCGCGAGCAGCAGTCCCTCCATTGGAACAGCCTGGTCCAATTGCGCCACGATGATTGCCTCGAATGCGCCGATCCCGCCGGGGAGATGGCTCGCAACTCCGACGAGTTGTGCCACAACGAACGCCACGCTGACCTGAGAAAACGCGGGCTTGGGGTCCGGCAGGAGCACCCACAGGACGCTGGACGAGAGCGTCCAGTCGAGAATGGACAGGACGTATTGCGCGGAGGCGATCCGCCACCCCGGTAGGTCGTACGTTCGCCCTCGGATCGTCGGGTGCCGCCAGACGATGGACGCCAACAGATAGAGGGACGACATGAGGAAAATCCCTGCGCCCAAGGCCTTCGTCCAGTTGACCCCTGCAGCATTTGAGACCAAGGGGACACTCGTCTGCCACAACCCCCACCCACCGATGACCATGAGGCCCAGCCAGAATGTGCCGGCGTAGAACGCAACGATCCCGGAGATCTGCCGGGCGGTGATCTGCCACCGCGCATAGAACCGATACCGGACTGCTGCGCCTGATAGCACCGAGAAGCCCACGGTATTCGAGACCGCGTAACCCAAAAACGACGTCAGCACAATACGCCAGCGCGATAGGGCCACGCCCGCGTTGATGAAGGCGAGGAGTTCGTAGCCGGCGAGAACCGCGTAGCTGGCCGTCGTCAGCAGGGCCGCCAGACCGAGATCCGTGGAGGAGAGCCCGCGAAACTCGAGTGCGATCCGGTAGCCGCTGACACCCGACAGCTCCCGGTGAAGCATCTCGAACGTCGCGATGACAAGGACGACGCTCCCGGCCAGGAGGCCGTACCGCAAAATACGCTTCATCCAAGCCCTCGTCACTTCGTCACCAAAGAAATGTGAGAACTCCCCGCAGCGTCGGTCCGACGCTGTTGGTGAACGACCCGAAGCGGGCGGTGCCTGGTACGGCATAGACATCGCGCGGGTTGAAATGATTCGTTGCGTTGAACACCTGAATGCCAGCCTTGATGCGACGATCTCCGACGTCAACCGTCTTGTAGACGCCGAGGTCCAACGAGAAGAACGGCGGATAGGAGAGGCTGTTCGGTGCGGCCGCATAGTCGAGACGCGTGGTGAGCGGCGTGTAGGGGAAACCCGAATGCCATTCGACTGCCGGCGCGAGGGTGAATCCATGGGGCAATGTGAACGTGAACCATCCAAGCCACCGGTGGGGTGCATCGGCCGGGAGGCGCGCCGTCCCACCAGGACGAAGTACTTCCGTATCACCAGATGCAAATAGCGTCGAGAAGTCGTTGACGTGCCCACGCGCCGACGATCGTGTGTAGCTGACGAACGCTTCGTTCCCGTCACCCCAGGTGCGGCGAAGGGCGACTTCGGCTTCCCGGTACTGGGCCTGACCGGTACTTCCGACAGTGAGAGATCCCGTGGCCGGACGCACATCGAGTGTGGCCAACTGAGACGATCGGCGCGCCGTCGCTCCGATGAGCGCATCCCAGCCTGGCGCAAGCCGTCGCTCGATTCGCGCCGTGGCCACCCACGACCGCGGTAGCGAGAGACCGGCCACTGACGGCGTGAACGCCGTTGAAGCAAGCGCCCTGCCAGACGCGGGATCGATGGTGAGGTCGCGACGTGTCGGGAATCCCGCGAAGGCCGGTACCGTCAGAGGAAGCGTCCCGACGAATCTGCCCACGGTGCCACTCACGCTCGTTGAGCCGTCTCCGAACTGATACCGTGCGCCGAGCCGTGCCGATGGCGTCAGGCCGCCCCCGAGGGAGTTCCGGTCGACACGGATGCCGCCCTCGAATTGCCACGCATCGCTTACGCGCCAGTTGTCTCGCACGGCCACGCCCAGATGGCGAGCGGACGCCGCGAGCACGCCGGCCCCTCCAAACTCAATTTGGCGGACCAGCCCTCCCATCGCGTCCCGGATATTGACCGTCTGGTCGGCCACCGCTCCCTGAAGGCGCTCGTCGTCGAACGTGGTTTCGACGGTCACGGTGTGGGTGCCCGCCGTCGTGGCGACACTGTGCTGCCAGGCCGCAGAGGCCGCCAGCCTCGACGAGCGTCGGTCGAGCGTCGAAAACGAGGCGCCATTCCACCCAAGCGGCGTGAGCTCCGGAGAAAGGGTCGAGACCGGACTCATCGTTGTGTCATGCGCAAGCACGCCGACCCGCACGGTGAACAGGGTCGTCGGACTCAGGACATACCGGTCGATCACACCCAGAAAGAGGTCCGTATCAGCAAGCGTCGGCGCCGCGGTCGTCGGCCGAAGGGGGCTGAGCCGGTGGTACGTCTTTCGGCCGGGAAAGAAAATGCCTTCAGCGGTGATCGAATGCCGTTCGGTCAACTGCACGTCGACCCGACCAAAGAGGGTCGCGCTGCTCTCCTTGGTGTCGGGGCTGCCGCGGCGGACCGTGACACCCGGTACGCGAATGCGCTCATAGTCGTATTCGCCGGAGACGAAGTACCGCACCCGTCCATTCCGCGCCTGCCCGCCGACGTACGATCGCGGAAAGAAGCCCTCAACGCGGCCGAACCCTCCGTTGCCCCAGCGAAGGCGTGGCACGAAGCCCTGCGCGCCGAAATCGAACCGTTCGCTCCCGGTGCGGGTCTCGATCGAGACGATCGGTCCCAGTGCACCACCGAACGTTACGGCGGCCGGATCGCGCATCACGTCGATGCGATTCGCACTTTCGAGGGGTAGGTCGATGGCTGAGATTCCAGTGGCCGGATCGGTCACGTTGAAGCCATCGATGAGCAGCGGCGCTTCATGCGGCCGCGCTCCATCGATCTGGAGGAGTCCGTCCGGCCCCCGGACCACTGACGGGAGGAGAGGCAGGGCATCATTGACGTGTTGGCGAGTGGTCGGCAGTCGCTGCAACGAAGTGGCGGTGAGCCCTGTGCCAATCGTCGCCTCCGTGGACGCGCCCTCCGGGGGGCCAGCGGCGGTCACGGTCGTGCTCTCGGTCACTCCCGCGATCGGCAACACCACGCGGGCCGCGTCGGTCGAGGCCACGGTCACGGTCTGGAAGCCAGCCAGGGACACCATGACGGTGTTCCCACCGCCTGGGGCCTCCAGCACGAATGTCCCATCGCCCGACGACGTGGTGGACGCCACCACGGCGTCACCGTCTCGCAGTTCCACCGTCGCACCGGGAACAGCCAGTCCGGTCGAGTCCACCACGACGCCGCGAACCTGGATAGCGGCTGCTGCGAGACCCACCGAGGCCCACATCATCAGCACCAGTCGAGCCAGCCAGCGCTGCGTCATGGGGTGCCCCTCGCCGTCAGGACGCCGGCCGCCGAGGCGTGGGATGCCGACGGCTGCATGAGGTGCGTGGACCAGCCGAGGCAGTTGCGTACCGCGTTGAACAACGGTTCGCGGGCGTTATCGAACAGCGCACGTTCGGTTCCGATGACCGTCAGTCGCCGGGGCTCGCGACCGCTATCGAAAATCTTCTGGGTCCGGTAGGGGGAGCGCAGGGAGACCGTACTGGGCGTGTCCACGCCCACAACACCAGCGAGCTGCCCACCCACGCGAGGATCCGCCCCGGCTACGAGCACCAGACCGGCGCCTTCGGACACGCCGAGCAGGAACACATGCTGCAGGGCAGGGAACCATTCGTGAACACGGCGCAGAACCGCAAGATAGTCTTCGGCCACTGCAGCAGGCGCCAATGCACCGGACCGACGAGTCACTTCGATGAGATAGTTCTTAGTGTCAAGGCCGATGACGGCGTGGCCGTCAGCCGACAACCGCTCGCCGACGTCGCTCGTCAGACCGCGCCAGCCATCAATGCCGCTCGCGACAACAACCGCGGCCGAGGGGCTCGCCCCCGGTGCGGTCTGCACGCGCAGGCTGATGGTTTGACTTGAGAGCACCACGTGCCGAGTGTCACCAAACGCGAATGAGGGTACGGCCAGCGCCCCGATACAAGCTCCGCCCAACACGTTCAACGCCTGGCGAAACGTCGGTAATCCCTTGCCGGTCAGCAAGGAAGCACCCGGGCGCCGGACGCCTCTTCGCTCGCTTCGGCGGTGAATGGCCGACCATGTCGCGCGGTATCACTATGGGTCTGACGCCCGGCACCGACTCGTTGACCCATCGGCACATACGCCAAGGCCAGGGCCGCAGCGACGCGAGGCGTGAACGGTCGTTCGTAGACGAGATACTTCGGTACCCATCGCGTGGGATGGAATCGAGCCTTGAAGGCCAGCAGCGACTTGAAGTCGTAGGGCCACGACACTCGCTCGAACGCTGTTCGCAGAAGCCAGCCGGTGAAGCGGTGGTCGCGGCTATCCGCGGGGGTCAGTCCCGCGAGCGGTGCCGTGCCAAGGGACACGTAGTCGTACCCGCGCGCCCGCGCGTCCAGGCAGGCCTCGTGAAAGAGCACTTCGGCGGTGCCGTCCGGCACCGCCGGCCCACGGACGTAGTCTTCGAGGTAGACGCCATTCGCCGCTGGAATTGGAACGGCCGTCAAGAAGGCGATCGGCTGGCCGTCGACACACGCAACGAAGACGCGCTTGCCCTCTTTGTCCGGCTCGTAGAGGGGCCGCAACGCGAGCAGAAATCCCATCGGACCAATGGCGTGCTGTTTGACCCATGCGGCCGTGACGGCATCGACCGCCGCAGCGAGCACATGCGACGGCAGGTCCGCCGTGGCGATGTTCTCAACCTCGACGCCGCTTCGCCGTGCACGCCCTTCGTGGTAGCGCAGACGCTTCATTGATCCGCCGTCGAAGGAATAGCGGTCGAGATCAAACACGGCTTCTTCCCCGACCTTGACCGCCGCGCAGCCGAGTTCCGTCGCACGGGCCGCGAACTGCGCTGACGCACTCACGAAGACCGCCCTCGAACGGGAGCCAGGACGCTCTGCCAGGAACCCCGCTACAAGGGCACCGGTATCCTGCGGTGTGCACAGCGGATCACCCATCACGACAGCAACCCCAGCCTGCTCCTGATACCCGATCAGGCCTGACGTCTGTCGCCCGACGAAGTACCGCAAACCAAGATCGAGCTGCACCGATACGGAGTTGGTGGCGAAGGCGGCAATCATACGGCGCAGAAGCGCCGGCCCCACATCTGTCGATGGGACTTCGCTCGGACCTGGCGACTGGGCCTTCGCCCCCGACGAGGTCAGCGGCAGCCTGGTGACGGCGCTTCTGTGGCAAGCAGCGATGGAATTCATATGTCACTCGTGAAATGCAAAGCACGCGCCGAGCAGCCCCGAGCACCAATCACCAACTTCCTGCTGTTCTCGCCCCTTCTGCGCGGATCACCCGCGCAGAAAATTGATCGCCGCGCAATAAACTGATGGAGGAGGGCAATGGGGCCCGACGGGAACGCGGCTTGTGCGCTTCGCATCGAGCAGGTCTCGGCATGCCGACATACCCTGGAGATGGCGGCAGGAACAATCGCGCGGATGGCCGCGAACGCAGCCGACAGACGGCTTCGACGGTCAGGCTACTGCTTTCGGGGCATTCGTGCCAACACCGATCGAAGTGCGTCGTTCTTCGGATTCAGCATGAGGCTGCGCTCCAGTGCCTGTCGCGCACCTGGGACGTCTCCCAGTTTGTAGAGGGCCACGCCGAGGTTCGCCCATGCAGTCGCACTGGCTGGGTCGAGGACCGACGCGGCTCGCGCGGCGTCGGCCGCTTGTGCCCAGCGTCCGGCTTTGATGTGCGCGTAGGACAGGTCGATCTTCGCAAGCGCATCGTACCGCCGGTCGCCCGGGCCCAGGCGGCTGACGCCATTTAGCGGCGTGTCGTCCGTGAGATCCGACCGCAGCCGCTTCCCGTCCCGGGCGACCGGCTGGCCACCGGACCAGACGTTGATGCGTGCGCCGACGAGCACACGGGTATCCGAGAAGTTCCGGACGGGATCCGTCGAACGGTCCCACTGCTGACTGACACGGACGAATGGCTCCACGCGGCGACCGGGGTGCCATGCGACGGTCGTCCCAAGCTCCGTGATCGTGTCGCGGCGCAGGACGCTGGAGAGGCCGACCCGCCGGGCGTCGTACTGCAGCCACGCCAGCACGGCATCGAGGCGCAGGGTCGTCCCCGACCTCACGTTCGTGCCCCAAGCGCCCGAGACGGAGGGAAGCCTGTAACTGTACGCGGGATTGTTCGACCGATGCCACGTGGTGTTCAGCGCGAATCGGCTCCACGTCCCAGCCTCACCAGCGAACGTGTGCGTCCATGACCCGCCAAGCCCCAGCAATGGGTCCGTTTGGCTGGACGATGCCGGCAACAGCGGCGAGGTGAGCCCGAGGTATCGCCTCCGCATCGCGAATCCGTCGGCGCGCACAACATCGGCGGATCGCGTTCGCCAGACGAGTCCTGCGGATCCACCCTGTTGCGTGTACGAAGCGAAGCGGAGCGATGAGCCTTCAAGGACATCGGGTTGCTCCGACCGCGACAGATTGTAGGCGCCCCACACGCTAAGGCGCGGCGACACGCGGCGTGCGAGACCGACCGAGCCGTTCACGCCAATCCCATTCAGAAGGCTCGTGACGGCGTACTGATCGCGGCGCGCACTCGAACGAGCGAACAGCGTCGTGCGGGCGTTGAGCGGTGCTTGGACATCGACGCTCGGGAACAGCCGCCAATGCGAATCGCCACTCCCGCGTGAGAAGCGGAGCGGGTTCGTGTCGTATTCGTAGAGGCCCGTGAAATCGACCTTCCACTGAACCGGTGACTTCGCCGGCGTCTGCCCGAAACTCGAAGAGGCCGTCAGCACGCACGTCGCCGCAGTCACTATTCGCATGGCTCTTAACATGTCTTCTCCCTCTTGGCGGCGGAAGACCGCTCCGGACGGCCTCCCGCCTGTGCGCTCAGCAATGAGATGCGTTAGCCTCCCCCTCCTGAACCGGGGATGCCGTTGCCGTTCTCACCGGTTTCTTGACCTTCGAACTGATGGTCAATGTTCGGACCCGTGTCGCCCGGTGTTTCGGGACCCTCGACACCGTCCGGGGTTTCTACCCCTTCAGCTGTTTCGACTGCGGACGTCACCGTCTGTGACGCCGGTGACGCGACCGCCAACAGCGCCGCGTCGAAATCAGGACCAACCGACTGCGCGGACGCCGGACGCCCCATGGCGACGATGCCAAGGAACGCCAAGCCTGCGATTGCAGCATGTTTCATTGTGCTCACCTCCTTTCTGTTCTGGGATACTCGCGAGCCGAGACTCGCGTCGGAGCTCGCATTGCATCGTTCAGTGCAAAGCGCGTACCCATCACGTCCCTGCGGCGATCTCTAGAAATCGGGGCACGTTCGGAGTTCGGCTCGGAGATGGCGCAGGAAATTGGTCGGCGCGCAATAGATTCCGCATGGTGTGGGCGAGCGGTGCCCCCGGCGCAGGCGACCGACACCCTGGCGCGCGTCGCTGCAAACGACGTCCAGCCCAATCGCAAGAATGCCACCTCGGTACACTCGATCTTGCGGCGGATCCGGCCCATTGACGTGACACTCGCTCGCGTTGTCCTGACCGTCGGTCACGATCAACAGCGCCCGTCGGTCCCTCGTGGCATGCGCATTCAAGTAGTTCGGTGGCGGTATCGACCGCGTCTAACATGGCCGTGCCGCCAATCGCGTCCGTCCGACCGACCGCGGCTGCGAGCTGCGCGATGCTCGTCGTCAAGGCCACGTCGAGGTGCGGTTCGTCGGCGACGTTCATGACGAACACTTCGTCTGCCGTCATCTCTTCTGTACGATGGCGTTGCCTTTGGCGTCCACGAGCACCTCCGACTTCTTACCGTTCTGCTCCACCTGAGCGCCGTACGTCACCGTCGAGCCCTTCGTGACCGACTCCACCTTCAGGACCTTCCCATGCGTACTCAGCGAGGACTGGACCGCGGCTGGAAGGGCGGCCGGCGCGACTTCTTCTTCGACCTCCATGAGCGTGCCTGCGCTGTCGAAGCGCAAGTCGCGGGTACGGCCGTTCACCTTCGTTTCAGCCTCGTAGAAGACCTGGCCGTCTTCGCGCTCCTCCGAGAACCCCACAAGCGTTGCGCCCTTCGTCTGGTCCTGTACGGCCTTCTGCACGGCCGCTGGGAGATTCTTCATCTGCACCTTCTTGTCTTGGGCCGAGACACCAATGCCGGTTGCGACAATGACGGCGGCGGTCAGCACGAGTCTGCGACTGATCATGATTCACCTCGGAACGGCATGCAGCGCGTGCAGGTTGACGGAACGACTGTCGAAAACAGTGAATAGACGCGACTAACGTTGAAATAGCAAGGTCAGTGCCGGGCGCGTTGCGTGAGATTGAGGATGCGGCGGTGGGCAAATCAAGGCGGCTGGGCGGCTGGGCGCGCAATAAATTGCCCGCTGCGCAAGAATTTTGGCTGGTGCCCGCTTAGAACTGGATCTGCAGGCCGACCCCGAGCAAGCGCCGCGAGAAATCGAGGATTGGCCGGTCGCCTCGATTTCTCAGGTACGACGCTTGCCCCACCACAATGAGCCGTTTCGAGATCGGGCGACGAAACGTGACACGCACCGCCACACGATTGTCGCGGAACGGCGCGGCCAGGGCCGACCCTTCCGGTGCGAGCAGGTTGGGACCTTCCCGGCGCTGATAGCGAATGGACCCGGACAAGATCGCTTCGCCGGCGAACTGTCGCGAGAGGTAACCAACGACGACGTGCTTGCGACGACCGAAGTCCCAGTCGTCGCTGTCGGTCTCGATGGGGTCCAGGACGAACACCTCACTCGCGATCGTCGAGTCGCTGCCTGCAAACGCCAACTGCTCCAGGAAGTCGGCACGATCGATGTCGCTGAACTCGCCAGACTGCTCGCCGGGGTCACCGGTGAACGGAATTGACCGATCGGCCCGCGGAGCTACGAACGAGTAGCGCGCGGATCCGATGGTCGCGTGACCGAACTTCGCCACTTCCGCCGAGAGCATGAGTCGGCGGCCCGTCGCGGTCGGCGCGCGATATCGCTGGAGTCCGATGCCGACCTCGGCCGCCGATGTCGTCGTGGATGACACGACACCCAGCGTCACCGACTGGCGCGCGAACCCGAGCACCTCCAGGGCAGGGAGGTCACGACGACGGTCGCCCACCTCGAGTGAGACGCCAACTGGCGATGTCGTCGGCCGCCATTCCACGCCGATCACGGCGTCGTTTCGTTGGAATCCCGCGACAGCCAGTTGGGGCTGTCGCTGCAGTTTCGCGCCGTCTCTGACGTCGAGACGCCACGCAACCGCCGGCTGCCACGACCAACTGATACGCCCCCCGATGTACATCGCACGGTCCGGACCGGACAACGGGCTCCGGGTGAGCCCGAAGAGCCCGACCGCAAGCCGCGTCTTCGCAGTGCGGTGCGTGCCATCCAGTCCCGCACCGAGATTTCCTGCGAACGCCGGTTCTTCGAACGTCACCGGGAATGCGCCGACGGGGGGATCCGTGTTTTCGTCCGCCGATGCGAGCACGAACAGCGAGGGCCGCCACGTCCATGGGGTGGTTGGTACCGTTGGCGGCTGCGCAGCACTCGAGGGCGATTGCGCCCACGTCGACGGCGCGACGCAACAAAAGCAGGCGAGCAGGCGAGCGACGAGTGGCAGTCTCATACATGCGTTCCTAACCTTAATGCCTTTCGGATTCGCGGATGTGAGATTTCTCTTGTGCAACTCCCGCGAAGTCGGTACTTACGGTGGGGATGAGAATCCATCCCCAGACCGAAAGCGACGGTCGCTCGGCGGCCGTGTATCGACGGCGCCGATCACGGCGAGCCCCCGTGGCCTTCTCGGCGCGTGGGCCGACATGGTGGGACCAGGCTGGATGCCGACCCCGCGGCTCGGCCGTGGACGGAAACCGCGTGTCCCGCTCGATCAGATGCTGCGGGCGCCCACCTTCCATGTGGCGGAGGGCGCCGGCACGTTGACCGAGCACGTCTTCGAGTTGTTCCAGGCACCGCTCGCGGACAGTTCCTGGTCCGATCGGCGGTGACGTCTGCCGTGGAAGGTGTTCGCCGACCTGATGCGCCGGGCGCTGCGCCCGATCGCGACGCGGCGGCGACAGCCGGACGCGTTCTGGCGTGGGTGGCGGCTCTTGGCGCTCGACGGCACGCAATACAGTGTGATGAACACGCCCCAAGTCACGGCGACGACCACGAAAGCGGCGTCGCGGCGAGGCCGCGCCGCGTTCTCGAAACTGGGCATCAACGTGCTGCGCGAACTCGGCATGCACAATCCGCTGGCCGCCGCGATTGCGCGCCACGGCGAATCCGAATTGGCCATGGCGCGTCGCCTGTTCGCGCAGCGGCCCAAAGGCGCGCTGGTGCTGGCCGATCGCTTGTATGGCGTCCCCAGCGTGATGGTCGATGTGTGGGCGGCGTGCCGGCGCGTCGGCAGCCACTTCCTCTTCCGTGTCCCCCGCCACATCAACGCACAGGTGCTCAAGACGCTCCCCGATGGGAGTCGCCGGGTCCGGCTCAATGTCCGGGAGCAGGGCCGGCCGTGGTGCGTCGCGGGCGCCGTCGAGATGCGGGAGATCCGCATCCACGTCGGACGCCCGGGCTTCCGGCGGCACGAGCTGCGGTTCTGTACGAGCCTGCTGGATCATCGGGCCGCGCCGGCGCTCGAACTCGCCAGAGTCTACGCGACGCGCTGGGAGCACGAGCTGTATTTCGGCTACGCGAAGCGAGTGCTGCGCCAGACCGACGTCTTGCAGAGTCACACGGTCGAAACCGGCGCTCAGGAAGTCGCCGCCATCATCTTGGTCACAGCGCTGGTGGCCCGGGAACGGGCGCGCGCCGCGAATGGGCCCGTCCCCGCGCTTCGCATCAAGTTCGGCGTCGTGCTCGCCATTGTGCGCTCGCTGTGGTTTTCCTTGGGGCCGATCGAGGACCTGCTGACCGAGAAACGAAAGGCGCAAGTCGTCACACGCGGTCAAGCGCTCATGCGCCGCTCCCTGACCGGACCACGCCGCTCGCGCACCAATCCGCGAGCGGTCCGTCAACCGATCCGGGGATGGCCACGCCTTCAGCAGACCCACTCGGTCGAAGGGCCGCGGCAGTTCAAAGTGGTGTGACGACCTTAGCACCGAATTTCCGAAAGGCATTATTCCTAACCTTTAATTAGCGCGGCGCGACGCGCGCGGCACTCCCTCGCCTGCTGTTTGAGATCAGTGAGACCGACAACCACGGCATCACGCACACGTCGCAGCTCTCGCTGCTTGACGTCCAAGTCCTTGAGGCGCGCCTGAACCTCGTCGACCTGCCGCTGGACGAGACGGAGATCCGGTGGAGCACCGCGGGCCGCAGATTCCAAGCCATCAAGGAGCCGGCGCGTCAGGAGCGCCCGACCTCCAAGCACGGCCAGATCGCGGTCGAAGGCACTCAGTGCCTCGGTGCCTCGTGACTGCTCCACGGCCAGGACGGCGAGTTTCTGATCGAGGTCCGCCACCGTATCCGTGGCGGCCGGCCGTACCACGAGCAGCGGTCGGAAGGCGGCCGGAGGTGCGATCAACTCGTCGATACGGCGACGCGCGGCTTCCAGTTCTGCGGTCCGTGCGGCGGACGTGCGAGCGTCGACCTGAGAAAGTTCCTTGGTCTGTTTATCGAGCTCTGAGCTGAAGGCGCGTCGAAGCCGCGCGATCGTCGCGTCGTGGTTTTTGATAGCCCGGTCCACCGAGTCGAGCTGGCCAGCGAGGCGATCGAAGTCGCGGAGTTGCCGTTCGAGCGACGTGTTCGCCCTCGACGGTGCTCCGCTCGACGCTTGCGCCGCGCTGATCGCGTCGGCCAACGCGGCCGCCTCCAGCATCAGCCTCGACCGCTGTTGCTCGGATGTCTGTCGTTGCGTGACCACCTCGCGGATTTGTCGCTCGAGGTCGTCGAGCGGTCCGGCGTGGGCGCGCGAAGCGACAACGAGACAGCAGGCCAGGGCCACCAGCGTCCGGAGTCGAATCACGGTCGAAATCCGTACTTCCGCAACTTATAGTAGAGCAAGTTGCGCTCGATGCCGAGGGCCCGGCCGGCTGCCGCAAGGTTTCCGTGGTGATCACGAACGGCGCGCGCGATGAGGTCCCGCTCCAGCGCCGCAAGGGTGCCGCGCAGGTCTCCGCTCATGGGGGCTGCGGTGTCTGGGCGGAGTTCCAACGCGACGTCCTCGGGCACCATCTCGTCGTCCTGGCAGAGCACACACCCGCGGTGGATCACATTCTCGAGCTGACGCACGTTGCCGGGCCAGGGGTACGCCTGGAGTGCGGCAATTGTGCCGGAGGCGAGCCGGACCTGCTGCCCATTCGGACGGCGGCCGTAACGCTTGACGAAGAGATCGGCCAGAAGGGGAATGTCGTCGAGTCGGTCACGGAGCGCGGGCATGACAATCGGCACGACGTTCAGGCGGTAGAAGAGATCCGTCCGGAATCGACCCTGCTGCGTGGCGACATCCAGATCGCGATTGGTGGCCGCGACGACGCGCACGTCCACGCGAATGGTTTCGCCCCCACCGACTCGCACGAACGCGCGCTCCTGTAGGACGCGGAGCAACTTGACCTGTACGCCCGGTGCGAGTTCGCCGATCTCGTCCAGAAAGATCGTGCCGGTGTCCGCCAGCTCGAATCGCCCGATGCGGCGACGGTCGGCGCTCGTAAAAGCGCCCTTCTCGTGTCCGAAGAGCTCGCTTTCAATCACGCCCTCAGGCAACGTGTTGCAATCGCAGGCCACGAACGGTCGGGTCGCACGCGCACTGAGCCGATGAAGTTCGCGGGCGGCGAGTTCCTTGCCGGTCCCGCTCTCGCCTTGGATCAACACACTGGCGTCACTGGGCGCCACTCGCCCAATCAGCGCCCGCACCTGCCGCATCGGCGCCGAGTCACCGATGAGGCTCGCCCCTCCGGTGTCCGTTTCAAGTTCGTCGCGGAGGCACTCGTTCGCGCGCTGAAGCCGAGCCACCTCACCTTCCAGGCGCACGGCGGTGAGCACCTTGGTGAGCCGGGCGGACACCGCGTCGAGCCTGAACGGCTTCTCGATGAAGTCGTCCGCCCCGAGACGCATCGCGTCAACGGCGACGTTGATCGAGCCAAACCCGGTCATGGCGACAATCTTGACCGCGAGGGAGTCTCGGCGCGCTTTGGCGATCAGATCGAGACCGGTTCCGGTCGCGAGCCGGATGTCGGTCACCAACAGGTCCACCGGGGTGGAGAGACGCTCCAATGCCTCTTCGATCGACCCGGCCTCGACGACCTCGTGATCGAGTCGTGCTAGCGCTCGGCGAAGGGAGTCTCTCAACCGGGGATCGTCATCGACAACGAGAATGCGTGCCATAGGACTACCGCTGCTCCCCTTGCGGCCATCGGACCGTGAAGATGGCGCCCCCGTTGGGGGCATTAGCGACCTGGACGGACCCGCCGTGAGCGACGACGACCCGCGTGACGATGGTCAAGCCCAGACCTGTCCCCGAAGGCTTGGTGGTGAACATGGGATCGAAGACGCTGTCGAGCTGCTCGAGTCTCACGCCAGAACCCGTATCACTGACGGTGAGAACGACACCGTCTTCGGACCGTCCAATGTCGATCGCAATCGTGCCCTCAGCTGGCCCGATCGCTTCCACGGCATTGAGCAGAAGGTTCCGTACCGCGTGCTCCAAGAGGTCGCGATCGGCATGCACCACAACGGGACCATCGTGTGAGTGCCGGACGTGAATTGTCGCCGGAATCTCGGCTGAGTCCAGAACGGTGTCGATCACCTCGCCGAAGTCCACCCAATCGCGGCGAAGGGGGCGAAGGCCAGCCACGATTTGGAAGTCGACGAGAAAGCGAGACAGCCGCTCCGCGCTCCCCAACGCCTGTTCGAGGACCTCGAGCCCCTCCTGATCGATCAGGCTGACGCGCAGCAAGTCGAGGTGCATCATGATCGAGGCGAGTGGCGTACGCACCTCGTGCAACAGCCCAGCGGCCATCGTCCCAAGCGCCGCCAGGCGCTCTTGCGCACGCGCCTGGCGTTCCAACGTGCGGAGGGCCGTGACGTCGGAGAGGGACAGCGTCATTCCGGTGCGGCGCCCCGCTTGCACCAGAGGGCTTGCGACGACGGCGAGCGTGCGTCCCGCCGCGTCACCGCTTCGAACGCTCACTTCGCGCGTCAGGCCGGCTCCTGGCTGAGCGAGGGCCTCCGACGCAAAGGCAGCGAGATCAGCATCGACGTTCACGGCATCCAGAAGCGAGCGTCCAGCCAACGGGCGGTCTCCGCCGAACCACCGTGCTGCGGTAGCGTTGGCGCCCACAACGTGGCCTTGGAGATCCGCGGCAATAAGACCAATGTCGACGCTCGCCATCAACGATTCGTAGTAGTCCACTCGCGCAACGATCGATTCCAGGAGGCCGTCGAGGTCGCGCTCCAACGCCCCAATCTGGTCCGCCTGGCGGGAATCACTCGGCGACGTGAAGTCCCCGCGACTGGCGCGCATCACGGTGTCTCGGACCCGATCGAGCCGGCGTGCGGCCCCACGAATCAGGAGCAGTCCACCCAGGCCCGCGACACCGAGACTGGCCAACCCGAGAATCGCCATCTCCCGCCGGAGGTCACTCAGTGCGGCAAAAAAATCGGGAGCCGCATCCACGCCAAGCAGTGCGGCGACGGAACCGTCGGGCGCCTTGACGGGAACCAGCGCGGTCAACCGCAGTTGGCGCTCCTCGTTCACGTAGATGGGCGTGGGTGTGGCGACGCCGTCCCACGCCTGCGCCGTCTGCCGGCGCTGGGCCAGCAGCGGATAGTGCGCATCTCCGACCGAAGCGGTGTCGCTGCTATCGATCAGGGTCTTCAGTTCGCGGTCGACCACATACGCGCGGCCCAATCCATTCGCCCGAACTTGTTGGGCCAGACGCGATCGGAGGAGTTGGTACGCGCCAAGCGTTTCGTCGCCCGCCCGAAATTGCGAGATCAACCGCGCGTCAAGACCCAACGACAGTGCGTCGGCCGTCCTGACGAGCCGTTGTCCCAGGTCGGCCTCCAAGGTACTGCGAAGGCGGTAGTAGACGGCGACATCCACCGCCACCTCGGACACCGCCATCGAGATCAGGATGGCGATCAGGAGTCGCCCAAAAAAACGATCACGAAGCGCAATAACTTGAACCACGATGTGGCTTCAGCATATCCCGTACCTGTCGACGCAGCCCCGCGCTCTCGATAGACATCCGAGTTACAGGCCGCAAACGCCGCCGTCCAGGCTGGAGTCGATGAGACGACTGGCATGGCTGGCTTCTTGCTGTTTCCAAAATCAGAGCACTGGACGATGAACACTCACAGGATGGTCGGGACATCAACCCAAGCGGATGGCGCTGGTGCGTAGGGCTCAGAGTCGTGGCGGGGCCGCCAGTTGCCTGGGGGCGTTCGCGTTGGCGGCTGGGACCAGCGGTTGCGCGCACATGCCTGCGGCCAGCGCGCAACCCGTCGCGTCGCGCGCGGCCGTGCACGTTCAGACCCGTTGGCTGTCTCTTCGACTTTCTCCTCCTCAGCCCATGGCGGCCGCTCAACCCTTGATCCTCTTCGTGACCGGGGATGGCGGTTGGCACGCCAAGGATCTCGACGCCTTCGATCACCTGATCGAGCGGGGGTACCCAGTGGTGGGCGTGATCGCCCCCGACGATCTTGACCATTTGGGAAACGGCGCACTGCAACTGCCCGTACAGCGACTGGCTCGAGATCTCGCAGAGGTCGCTGACACGGGTCGCGCACACTTGGGCGTAAGCGCTTCAACCCCGGTGCTCCTCCTGGGTGTCTCGCGAGGGGCGGACCTCGTCGTGGTCGCCGCGGCGCAAGGGTCTCTGCGCCCGTCGGTGTTGGGCGTCCTCGCGGTGGGACTCACGAAGGAGGAAGAGTATGTTCGTCGCCTTCAAGGACGGCGACGGCCGACGTCGAGGCCCTTCGACGGGGGCACTGGGGTCGACGACCCGCTTCTCGCCCATCCGTACGCGGCCCTCCGGCGGGACACGGCTCCCGTGTGTGTGATCCTGTCAACCAACGATGAGTACGTCACGGCGGTTGACGCGCGGCAGCTGTTTGGACCGGATTCCAACTTGCGGCGGCTACTCGCGATCGATACCCGCAATCACAGCTTCAGCGATGCTCGCGACGCGTTGTACGAAACCATGAAGCAGAGCTTTCTCTGGGTGGCGTCCAACAGTGCCAACCGACATCAGGTGGAACGATGATGATCCGCGCCCTCGTGCTCGCGTTTGCGTTGGTGGCCAGTATTTATCCGACCAGCGCAGACGCGGCGAATGGCCAGAAGCTAGACGTGGAGGTTCGGGGTCAGACATTAACGTTGACGGTCTACGTGCCCAAACCAGGCGTCCCGGTCCGGGGGACGATCCTGATGGGGAGCGGTGATGTCGGATGGGTCGGCCTGGCGACGACGCTGGCGGAATTCCTGTCGGATCGCGGCTACATCGTCGCCGGCATCAACGCACGACAGTATTTATCGGCTTTTGCCAACGGCTCGGAACACCTGCGAGTCGACCAAGTGCCGGCCGACTACGACTTACTGGCGACAGCTCTGCGATCGCGGGGCCTGCTTGTACGACCGGTGATTCTGTGCGGCGTGTCCGAAGGAGCCGCCCTTGCTGTCGCTGCTGCTGCATCGCCAGACAGCCACCGATGGGTGGACGGGGTCGTAACGATGGGGCTTCCGCCGACGGCTGAACTGGCATGGCGATGGAAGGATGTCATGGCCTGGATCACCAAGAAGGACGCAGACGAGCCGTCCTTCAGCCCTCACGAGATCATCGCTGGCGTGTCACCCTTGCCCCTCTGGATGATTCATTCAACGCGGGATGAGTACGTGGAGGAAGCCGACTACCGACGATTCGAGCGCATGGCCAAGGACCCCAAGCGACTCGTGCTGATTGATGCGAAGAATCATCGCTTCACCGATAGGATGCCGCAACTGAAGGAACAGTTCCTCGCCGGGCTGGCGTGGTTCGACACCTTGCGCCGATAGTCTTGAATTCGTACGCCATCGAACCACCAGGTGAAGCTACGCAAGATCGACTGGTAGGAAGACATGGAGAAATCGAAAGCGGCGTAGGGCTATTCACATGATGATGACGCGTTCATGCTTTTCCACCACTTGACAGACACGACCCGGCGCTGCGGCCGACGCGGTGCCGTGTGTTTGGGTGGGTCGCCGACCGCCTTCTTGGTGATGTCCATTGTTGATCTTTGATGATGATATGGTTCTCTGTCGCCGACGGCGTGAAGAACGTCTTCGTCCGTCGGCAATCCACCAAGGGTCAGAGCTACATCGACCGGCAGGATGAGGTGAAGAAGAAGACCGCCGCCGACGCCGGCGGGCGCGGCGGACGACCGTAGCTGTTTGTCCTTGCGTGTCGAAACATGGGACACTTGCGCCTCGTTCGGGGGAGAGCGCATGTCTCACTACGTAGTGGCCGGTGCTGGAGTCGCCGGTCTGACCATCGGCCGGCAGCTGGCTGAGGGCGGTCACAGGATCACGGTACTGGAAAAGCTCGACGTCGCTGGCGGGCTGGCACGCTCGTGGCATTACGGAGACTTCCACTTCGACGTGGGGCCGCACCGGTTTCATACCGAGAACCGGCGGGTCGCGCAGTTCGTCGGCGATACGCTCGGGGAGACCGCCATCGAGATTCCGCGCAAGAGCGGCGTCCGCATGTTCGGCGGCTTCCACGAGTGGCCGTTGCGGCCGTCGGTGCTGCTCTCGATGCCCTTCTCCCTGATGGTCAGCGGCGCCGTCGACCTGGTGCGGCGCGAGCGCATGACCGGCGAATCTTTCGAAGCCGACATCGTCAACACGTACGGCCGCACGCTGTACTCGATCTTCTTCGAGCCGTACACGCGCAAGTTCCTCTTCCATTCGCCGGCCGAACTCCACCGCGATTGGGGCCGCGCCGGTGTGAACCGCGCCGTCATTGACAAGCGGGCGCAGGCGGATTCGCTGTTTTCACTGCTGAAGACCACGCTGCTGCCGAAACCCGTGGAGACCACGTTTCTGTACGCGCCGCACGGCGTCGGCGTGTTCTCCGAGAAGCTCGCGGCCGGCATCGCCGACCACGGGGGCACGGTCAGGCTCGGGAGGCCGGTGACGGCAATCGAAACGCAGGGCCGCCGCGTGTCGGCGGTCCGGAGCGGCGACGAACGCATCGCCTGCGATGGCTTGATCTGGACCGGTCCCCTCACCGAGGCCAACGCGTTGCTTGGCGTCGAGGGCTTCGGGCTGAATTACCTCTCGACGATCTTCTACAACCTGGAAATTGACGCGCCGGCGAAGCTCGACTTCCAGTGGACCTACTTCGGCGGCGACGAAATCTTCTCGCGGATTTCGACGCCCACGGCATTCGCGGCGTCGATGGCGCCCGCCGGCCAGAGCGGCCTCTGCGTGGAAGTGACCTGCCGGCAAGGGGACGAGCGGTGGCGGGAACCGGACGCCCTCATCGGCGAGGTCATCCGCGATCTGGTGCGGACCCGAACAATCGACCGCGCGAGCCAGGTGCTGCGCGTGCACATCGAGCGGGTGCCGTTCACCTATCCGATCTACACGCTCGATTACCTGCGCACGCTCACCGCGAACCTGCAGGCGCTCGGCAAATACGAGAACCTGCTGCTTGCGGGACGGTCCGCCCGCTTCTGGTACAACAACATGGATCACTCGATCGGCCAGGGATTGACGATGGCCGACAAGATCCTGCGGAGCGATGCGCTCGGCGCGGTCGAGGATGCGGATCGCGAGTTCTGGAATGACGCGCCCGAGCCGGCGGTTGCGCCGGAACCAGCGGCAACGCCGGCCGCGACCATACCCGGCCTGGCCGTCGCGGCCGGCACCGGCTGGGGGCGCGCGCTGCCCGTGGCCGCGGCCACGCTGGGTGCGGCCGTACTCGGCCTGTCAGCGTGGCTCGGTGGCGGGCTTGGCGGCGTGCTGTATCTCGCCCTGTACCTGCTCGCGCTCGTCCCCGGCCTGCCTCTGGGATTCGCCCTCTTCGGGCGCCGGCATGCGGCCGGCTGGGTCGCCGGCGCGCTCGCGGGGTACATCCTCACGGCACTCTCGATCTGGGCGGTGATCGCGGCCGGTGGCGCCGGCGCGGTCGGTTTCGGCCTCGCGTGGAGCACGATCACGATGGCGACGCGGACCGCGTACCGGCGATTCAGCCGCGCGCCGCTGGTGGCACTGGCAGAGTGGACGCGCCGCGACACCGTGGCGCTGCTCGCGACGCTGTCGCTGGTACCGATCCTCATCGGACCCGCCTTCGCCAGCATCGGCGCGGTCAACGCGCAGGGCGCCGAACACTACCGCGCGTATTTCACCGCCGACTTCCTGTGGCATGGCGCGCTCACGGCCGAGCTCGCGCGATTCGACATGCCCGTGAAAGATCCCTACGCGGCCGACCAGACGTTGAACTACTACTGGACATACTTTCTGCTGCCCGGCGGCGCGTTCGGCACGAATCCGTTTGGCCTCTGGACGCGGGTCATGCCCCTGCTCCAGGTCAACGCCCTGCTGTCGGGCATCCTCTTCATCGCCTCCGTCGCGATGTTCGTCTGGTCGGCCGTGCCGCGCGCGTGGGCGATGTTTCTGGCGGTCGCCCTCTCGCTCCTGTCGGCGAGCCTCGAAGGCGCGTGGGCGCTCTACGATCTGGCCACGCGCAACCGCCCGCTCGACGGCCTTCGCTACTTGAACGTTGACGCGCTGACGTCGTGGAACCTGCGCAGTCTCACCATCGACGGACTGCCGCGCTCCCTGTGGTACACGCCGCAGCACGCCATGGCCGTGGCGCTGGGCTCGATGGCGCTGATCACGGCCGCGCACGCGCGTGACCGCCTCCGCTGGCCGGCCGCCGCGCTCGCGGGACTGCTGCTTGGTGGCGCCGTCATGGCCAGTCCGTTTCTCGGCGGCGCATTCTCGATCATCTACGGCCTGTCGGTGGTCGCCGCGTTCTCCGGAAGCTGGCGTGAATGGGTCGGTCGCGTGACGCGGCACGCCTCGGCCGCGGTGCCGGTCGCGCTGGCGGTGCTGTGGTGCTCGCTCAACCACAACTTCGACGGCGCCGGCGCCGCGCTGAAATTCGGGTTCATCGGCCCCATCACGCGCGCGCCGTTCCTGACGCCGCTGCTCGCGCTCGGCCCATTGCTGCTCGCCGCGATCGCGGGCGTGCTGGTCAGCCGCCGCGTGCGGGGAGCCCGGCTCGCCACGGCGATGGCGGGAACGCTCACGGCTTTTGGTTTGTTCTACTTCGTCACGCTGCCGGGCGGCGATCTGGTGTGGATCGGTTGGCGCGCCGGCCAGATCATGCTGGTCATGCTCCCGGCCCTGGCCGCCGTCTGGTTCGCCTGGAGCCTCGAGAGCCGCCGCCGCATGTTCGTCGGCGTACCGGTTGCCGTGCTCCTGCTGGGGGTGGGACTGCCCACAACGGCGATCGATCTGCACAACGCGCAGGACATCGCCAACAACCGCATGGGGCCGGGATTCAAATGGACGGTGATCGTGTCGCCGGCCCAGCGCCGCGCCGCCACGTGGATCCGGCGGGAAACCACGCCGGATGCGGTCGTTCAGATGTCGCCGACGCCGCGCGGCCGCGAAACCTGGACGTTCATTCCCACCTTCGCGCATCGGCGCATGGCCGCGGGCCTGCCGATTTCCCTGCTGAAGAAGCCGATCTACGACGAGCGCACGAAGCAGGTGCACGCGATGTACGGCAGCGATTCAGGCCCGCAGGCATGGAATACGGCCCAGTCGCTCAGCATCGACTACATCTACATGGACCAGGTCGAGCGCCAGGCCTACGGCGACAACCTGTCGAAGTTCGATCGGCACCCGGACCTGTTCAAGCGGGTGTACCACGGCGACGGCATCGCACTGTTTGAAGTGCTCGAGTCCGCCAGCGGCAGCTAGGGCGTATTTCACATTGCTGTAGCCGCCAGTCCAAGGTCCAGGGTTCAACGTCCAGGGTCACTTGTTGTCCTCAGGTTCTGCGGGTCCTTCGTCCGATGTGCACGGACACGTGAACCAAGGACCCCGGGACCGTCAGGACCCGAGGACAGACGAGTGACATTGGACCGTGGACCTTGAACTGTGGACGACACCACACCGAACTGAATACTGCTCGAAAAGCTCGGCTCTACGTGCCGGCTTTGGCCCGGCCCCGCAGCGATGACGAGGTGCTGCAGACGCGGTCGCCGATCCAGATGAAGATCAGGCCGACGAACTCGAGCACGTAGAGCACCTCCACGTAGCCGGCCTTCGCCATCGATCCGCCGATGCCCGGCATCAGCGCGCCGAGGGCGATGAAGGCATTGCCGGCGGCCCGGTACCCGTCGTGCTCCTTGCGGAAGTACTTCCACGCGCTCAGCGCCGCGCCGCCGATCAGGAAGATCGACGCGTAGATGTTGATGAATGGCGTCATCATCCGGATCCACGTCCAGCCGAGGATGGCGCCGGTCGGCCGCGTCGGCTCCAGCAGTTCGAGGCGCACCGGCGACAGGAACACGAGGATCGAGGCGATGATCACAAACGGCAGCGTGATCATCGTGGCCCGGTCGGCGAACTTCTTCGAGTGCGACAGGTACACCGAGCCCTGCGCCAGCGGATACCCGCCCAGCAACGCGCCGGTGACGTACCAGAGCTTGTTGAGCAGCACGGTGTTGCCCGTCAGCGTGATCAGGCTCTCGACCACGGTGCCGCTGCCGTAACACGCCACGCCGAAGGCCCACCAGAACAGGTGCGGCGACCGCCGCTTGAAGTACTTCCTGAACAGAATGGTGGCAAACGTCGCCGAAATGATGGTGGTACCGATCGGGAAGTAGTGGATGACCGTCAGGACTTCTGGAGACATCTGGCTGATCTTTCCTCTAAGAAAGGGACTAGCGGCGCGCGGGGCCGACGTTGAGACTTGAAATATCCATCAGATACATGAACATCTGCCGCTTGCCGGGCTCGGCGCCACGGCTCGACGAGAAGCCCATCCAGTGACCGTCAGGCGAGATCGCCGGGAATCCATCGAACGCGTCGTTGTACGTAAGCCGGCGCTGTTCGCCCGTCGTGAGATCCATCATGTAGATCTCGAAGTTGCCGGGCGGCAGCATCTTCACAAACACGAAATGCCGCCCATCCGGCGCGGGCGCCGGCGCCCAGTTGGTGCCCACTTCGGACGTGATCTGCTTCGTCCCGGTGCCGTCCGGCTTGATCGTGAAGATCTGCATCGGCATGCCGCGCTGGGCCTGATCCTGGATCTTCCACGCGCGATAGATGATCGTCTGGCCGTCGGGCATCCACTGCGCGCCGCCCTCCTGCCAGTCGGGCGTGTGCGTGATCTGGAACACGCCCGTGCCATCGGGCCGCATCTTGTACAGATCCATCCTGCCGTCGACCTGCCGGCCGAACAGGATCCACCGGCCGTCGGGCGAGACGGTGACTTCGGCGTCGTACACCGAGTTGTTCGTCAGCCGGACGACGTGCTTGCCGTTGAGGTCGGAGGTGTAGAGCTCGGCGCCCTGCGGGTACGCGTTGACGTCCGAGAAATTTCCGGCCGGCATGTCCAGGTGGTCGCGCGTGGACGTCCAGATCAGCTTCTTCCCGTCGGGGAAGTAGAACGAGCACGCGTCGGCGCCGGTGTTGTTGATCCGCCGGACGTCGGTGCCGTCCAGATTGAACGTGTAGACGCGGTAGTCCTTGTCGTCCGCCATCTTCGCGTTCGAGATCATGCTCTTGCCGTCGGGCGAGAAGTAGCCTTCGGCCGCCTCGCCGGGGATGGGAATCTTGTGGCTCGGCAGTTCCTGGCCCGCCACCTGCGGCGCGGCGCCGCCGACCAACGTCGTCATGCACAAACAACCCAGAACCGCCAACCCCCGAAACACACGAGATCCGCTCATGGCCAATCCTCCTCCACAGAGAACTACTAATCATACGTGAGCGGCTACCATGAGGCCATGTCCAGCCGCACGGTCGTGAGGAAATCGGGAATCAATTCGATGAATTGATTCCCGATTTCCTCCGAACCCCTCTATACGATTTCAATGGACCAGTCTTCGACGCGAAGCCCGGGGACTCGAACCATATGCCTGGCATTGGCGGTGATGAGGGTGGCCCCGCCGGCAACGGCGTGGGCCGCAATGGCGGCATCGAGATCTTCGATGCGCTGCCCTTTCCTTTCCAGTGCGGCCTTGATTCGGCCAAACGCCTCACTGACCTCGTCGGACCACTCCGCGCGCGGGAGCTCCGCCCTCACCAAATCGAAACGCTCCTGGAGCCGCGTCCGCCGCTCGGACCGCGGCAACCGCTCGATCCCATACGCGATCTCCGCGAGGACGGGTTGCGGCACGGACACGTCCGCGGGGCTGGCTTGCGCGAGACGGGCCACCGCGGGCGGGTGGCCCTTCATCAGCGCTGAGACGGCGTTGGTATCGAGCACGTACTTCACAGCCGTGGCGCCGCCTTGGATCGCCTCGTCGAGACGACCACCTTCAGCAGATCATCAACACCCTGCCTGGTATCCTCATCGACCACGCTCAGCCGCTCCAGAAACGCGGGCGACCAATCGGCAGCCCCGCTCAACTCCCGGCGCAACGCCTGAACGATCAGGCGGTTGCGGCTGATCCGCAGGGCGCGCGCGCGGCGATCGGCGGCCGCGAGCAGGGGCTTGGGGAGGTGGACCGTCGTAGCCATGATGTATTCGCAATTATATTCGTCTAGGCGCGCTCGCGCCAGCGTATTCTTGGCTGTGCACCCTCGCAACCGCTTCCGCGACGGCTACGACTTCGCGCGGTTGATCGCGTCGAGTCCCGCGCTCGAGGCCTTCGTCGCGCCCAATGCGTACGGCAATCTCTCGATTGATTTCAGCGATCCTGAAGCGGTGATGGCGCTGAACCAGGCGTTGCTGAAGGATGCGTACGGTCTGGAATGGAGCATCCCGCCCGGCTCGCTCTGCCCGCCGATCCCGGGCCGCAGCGACTACGTGCATCACCTCGCGGACCTCATCAGCGACGGCGATGACGATGCGATTGCGCGCGGCCGGTCCGTGACGGTGCTCGACATCGGCGCGGGCGCGAGCTGCATTCTTCCGATGATCGGCGCGGCCGAGTACGGCTGGCGCTTTGTCGCCACGGAGATCGACATCCGCGCGATGCGGTGGGCCCGGCAGATCGTGCGGATCAATCGCAATATCGCGGACCTGATCGAGTGCCGTCTGCAGACGTCGCCGCTCTCCTGTTTCGCGGGCGTGGTCGCACACGGCGAAGTGTTTGACGCGTCGATGTGCAATCCGCCGTTCCACGCGTCGGCCGAAGAGGCTGCGGCCGGGTCCCAACGGAAACGGCGGAATCTCGGTCTCAAGAAGACCGCGCCGGCCTTGAACTTCGGCGGTCAGGCCGGTGAGCTCTGGTGCCCCGGCGGCGAGCTCGGTTTCATCGAGCGCATGATCGCCGAGAGCGCCGCGCGGCCCTACCTGTG
>JAKALV010000221.1 GCA_021824055.1 Acidobacteriota bacterium | reverse complement strand
CCGCGATGAAGTCGCCGCCGTTCTCCGATTCGCGCACGGCGCTCGTGGCGGCGGCGATGATCTCGTCCACGCCGTGCGATTCCGCCAGCCGCCGGAACTTCGCGAGCGTCTGCAGCGCGGCCGCCATGGCGGTGGGCGTCAGCTCGCCGCCTTCGAGCCCGCCCGCGCCCAGCCGCACCATGTCTTTCTCGCGGTCGATGACCTCGAACGACAAGTCGGGCCGGAGGCGCACCACGATCATGTGCACCGAGTTGGTCCCGATGTCGATGGCGGCAATCTGCATAGGGAGTTACTCGGCCGTTACACCCAGAAGGGGCATTTAAGGCATGCTAGCACGACGATGCGACACGACTTGCTGCACGCCATGACGGTGCGTGCAGAGGCTTTTCTCGAGTACTTGCCGGGCGCGCTCGACGGCCACGTGCGGGACACGCACCAGACACGCGTGGCGGCCCGGCGGCTGATCGAAACGCTGCCGCTCTCCGGGCCGGCCGGCGGCCGGCTGGCGCGGCAGATCCGCGAGGTCCGTCGCGCGCTGGGCGCCGGCCGCGAGATGGACGTGACGCTGGCACTCCTCGGCGAGGAAGCCGCGCGGCGCGACTGGCCGCTCGCACTCGTGCGGCGCGTGCGCGCGCATGTGGACGCCGCACGCGACGCCCAGCGCGCCGACGCGCGCGGGGCGCTCGACCGCGTGGACGAGTCGAAATTGCGGCGCGGCATTCGCGCCGCTGGAGCTGGGGCGGCGGAGATGACACCGGCCCGGGTCAAAGCGCGACTGGAGGCCCGCGAGGCTGAGCGCGCCTCCGCGCTGGCGCGCGCCGTGCGCGCGGCGGGCGCGATCTATGACCCGGAGCGGTTGCATCACGTGCGGATTGCGGCCAAGAAGCTGCGATACACGCTGGAAGTCGTTGGGGAAGTCATCGGCGGCCGGACCGCGAAACGCGTGGCGCGGCTGCGGGACCTGCAGGAGGTGCTGGGCCGGCTGCACGATCTGCAGGTGCTGCAGAAGGGCATTCGCGAAGTTGAAGGCGCGCTGGTGCCGGGGCGCGGCCGGGTTGCGCGCGGCCTGTCGCGGATGGCCGAGGCGCTCGAGGTCGAGTGCCGTGCGCTGCACGCCGATGCGCTCCGCAGCATTGCCAGAGGAGTCAAGACGTAGATGGGAATCCGTTCGGTGTACCTGGTGCGGCATGCCATTGCATTCGAGCGCGGTCAGGACTGGCCCGATGACGCCAGGCGGCCCCTGACGCACAAAGGCGCGGCGCGGATGCGCGAAGTCGTCGATGGCCTGCTCGCGCTGGACGTGGAGCTGGACCTGGTGGTCACAAGCCCGTTCGTTCGCGCCAAGCAGACCGCGGATCTGCTGATTGCCGGATGGCCGGAGCCGCCCGCGCTCGTGGTGAGTGCCGCCCTCGCGCCCGGCGCTTTGCCGACGTCGGTGACCGACGTGCTGTCGCAACACACGCAGGCCGAGGGCGTCGCCCTGGTGGGCCACGAGCCCGGACTCGGTGAACTGGCCGCATGGCTGATCGGCGCGCGGCATCCGCTGAAGTTCAAGAAGGGCGGCGTCGCGCGCATCGACGTGCCGATGCTGCCGGTCAGCGGCTCGGGTGAGCTGATCTGGATGGCGACGCCCAAGATGCTCAGGGCAATGACGAGATAAAGGGGCAAAGAGACAAAGGGGCAAAGCGGCAATCAAAGAATGAAGATCTTCATTGCCCCTCTGCCGCTTTGTCTCTTTGTCTCTTTAAACAACTGTCCCTGGTTTAACGACGCCCCCCTTGGGCACGACGATGATGCCGCTGCGGATGTGATAGCCGTCGCCGTCGGCGTGTTGGATGTTCCGCTCGTTCACCAGCCGCACGTCGTTGCCGATCCGGGCGTTCTTGTCGACGATCACGCGGTCGAGGATCGTGTTCCGGCCGATGCCCATCGGGATGTCGCCGAAATTCTCTTCGTAGAAGTCCGCGCCCAGCAGCACGGACCGCGAGATCCGCGCGTTCGAGCGGATCGCCGTGCGAATGCCGACCACGGAACTGGTGATCTGGCAGTTGTTGTCGATGTAGCAGCCTTCCGACACCAGCGCCTGGTCGATGTCGCTCTTGTGAATCTGCGTGGCCGGCAGAAACCGCGGGCGCGTGTAGATCGGGCGCGTGGGGTGGAAGAAGTTGAACGGCGCGCCGTGCTGCGTGAGCATCAGATTCACGTCGTAGAACGACGACACCGTGCCGACGTCGGCCCAGTACCCGTTGTAGAAGTGCGCGTGCACGCGATGCGTGGCGAGCGCGTGCGGGATGATCTCGCGGCCGAAATCCACGGCGCGATCGCGCGCGAGCACCTCGTGCAGCACGTCGCGCGAGAAGACGTAGATGCCCATCGACGCCATGAAGGGCTTGTCCGGCGTCATGCGGCGGGTGAGTGGGCCCACGGGCACGCTCGTGCCGATGGCGGCCAGTCGTTCGGCCGAGGGTTTTTCCTCAAAGCCCGAAATATGGCCGGTGCCATCGAAGAGAAAGATGCCCATCTGCGTGGCATCGTCGAGCGTGACGGGCTGCGCGGCGATCGTGATGTCGGCGCCCCGATCGATGTGCGAGGCGACCAGCTCGGCGAAGTCCATGCGGAAGACATGGTCGCCGGCGAGGATGAGGTAGTACTCCGCGTCGGACGCGCCGAAGTGCCGGGCGGCCTGGCGCACCGCGTCGGCGGTGCCCTGGAACCACTGTTCGCCCTCGGGCGTCTGCTCGGCGGCGATGACCTCGACGAAGCCGCTCGAGAACAGGTCGAGCCGGTACGTCTGCGAGATGTGGCGGTTGAGCGACGCCGAGTTGAACTGGGTCAGCACGTAAATGCGCTTGAATCCGGCGTGCAGGCAATTGCTGATGGGAATGTCGATGAGCCGGTACTTGCCGCCGATCGGGACGGCGGGCTTGGAGCGCCGGTGCGTCAGCGGGAACAATCGCGTGCCGCGGCCGCCGCCGAGGATGATCGTGAGCACGTCGTTCATCGAGGCAATTCTATCCGCGAACGCGCGATGCCGGTCGCGGGTGCGCTACTCAACGAACCGGTAGCCAAGACCGACCACCGTCTCGATCTGCGCGCCGGCCGCGGGACCCAGTTTCGATCGCAGGCGGCCGACGTGCACGTCCACCGATCGAGTTTCAATATCACGCTCGTAGCCCCACACCCGCTGCAGCAGGCGCTCGCGGGAGAGCACGCGGTTGCGGTTGCCGACGAGGCAGCGCAACAGCTCGAACTCGCGACGGGTCAGCCGGATGTTCCGGCCGTCGGCGTGCACCGACACGGCGTCGAAGTCGGCGGTCAGGTGCGCGCCGCGGTACACGATCGGCGCCGTGTCGGCGCCACCCGCGGCGCGGCGCAGCACCGCGCGCACGCGCGCCGCCAGCTCGCGGAGACTGAACGGCTTGGTGAGATAGTCATCGGCGCCAAGATCCAGGCCCGCGATCCGGTCGGACTCGCTGGTTCGGGCCGTCAGCATGATGATCGGCAGCCGGGCGGTCTGCGGCTGTGCCCGCAGGCGCCGGCACACGTCCAGCCCGCTGACGATCGGGAGATTGAGATCGAGAATCACGAGGGCGGGTGGGCGTTCGGCGATGGCCTCCAGCGCTGCGTCGCCGGAGCCGACCACCCGCACGTCGGGGTGCCCGGCTCGCTCAAGCGTGTGCTTGATGAGGCCGGCGATGTCGGCTTCGTCTTCCACCACAAGAACCGGGCCTGTCGCGCTCACACCAGCACGGTAGGCCCTGGGGATTTCCCGGCAGTAACGGTCAGGTTAATTCGGCGTTACAACCGCCGGACAGCCCGTGGCCCGTAACGGCAGTGTAAACTCTGTGACGCGCACGTCGAGAAAGAGAGACCCTGTGGCGTTCAAGTTCCGGCTGATTCCCCGCGACGAGCAATTCTTCGACCTGTTCCGCAGCACGGCCACCGAGATCCGCAAGGCCGCGGCCGACTTGGAGGCCATGCTGGCGGCGACCCCGCTGGACACCTCCAAGGTGGACGCCATCCGCGACGCCGAGCACCGCTGCGACACGTTCACGCACGACACCATCCAGCGCCTGCACCGCACGTTCGTCACGCCCTTCGATCGCGAGGACCTGTACACGCTGGCCACGTCGCTCGATGACGTGATGGACTCGATCGATCACGTGGCCTCCCTGATCCGGATGTACAAGATCCGCGAGCTGCCCCGCGGCGCGCGCGAGCTCGCCCATACCGTGTCGTCCTCCGCTACGTCGATGTACGCGGCGATCGACGCGCTGGCTGGTGAAACGCCCGTGCAGCCCCACGCGGTCGAAATCAACCGGCTCGAGAACGAAGCCGACCGCACCTACGCGGAGGCGATCGAGACGCTGTTCGATACCGTGACCGATCCGATCCTGTTGATGAAGTGGAAGGAACTGCTGGACCAGCTCGAGATGATCACCGATGCCTGCGAGGACGTGGCGAACGTCATCGAAAGCGTCGTCGTGAAATACAGCTGACGTCATGCATCTCGACGCTACTCTCGTGACGATCACGGTGGTGATCGTCGTCGCCTTGGTCTTCGACTACATCAACGGGTTTCACGACGCCGCGAACTCGATCGCCACCGTCGTAACGACCCGCGTCCTGTCGCCCGGGCAGGCGGTGCTCTGGGCCGCATTCTTTAATTTTGTCGCCGCCTTCTTTTTCGGCACCGGCGTGGCCAAGACGGTCGGTAAGGGCATGGTCGACCTGCAGGCCGTGACGTTTGGGGTGATCTTGGCCGGGCTGGCCGGGGCCATTCTCTGGAATCTGATCACCTGGTACTTCGGGCTGCCGACCAGTTCGTCGCATGCGCTGTTTGGCGGCTACGGCGGAGCGGCGGTGGCCAAGGCCGGCTTCAGCGCGATCATCCTGTCCGGATGGAGCAAGACCATCATCTTTATCTTCGTGGCGCCATTGATCGGGCTGGCGGTCGGCCTGCTGGTCATGACCAGCATCTACTGGTTGTTCCGTGACACGACACCCACGCGGGTCGATCGGTGGTTCCGGCGCCTCCAGCTCTTATCGGCCGCAGCCTACAGTCTCATGCACGGCGCGAACGACGCCCAAAAGACGATGGGGATCATCACCGGAGCGCTGGTCACGGGCGGGTATCTCTCGACGTTTGAAGTGAAGTGGTGGGTGATCTTACTCGCGCACGCGGCCATTGGGCTGGGCACGCTGAGCGGTGGCTGGCGCATCATCAAGACGATGGGTTCGAAGATCACGCGGCTGCGGCCCGAAAGCGGCTTCGCGGCCGAGACCGGCGCGGCGGTGGCGATCGGCATCGCGACGACGATGGGCGTCGGCATCAGCACGACGCACACGATCACGGGCGCCATCGTCGGTGTCGGCGCGACGCGCCGTCTGTCGGCCGTGCGCTGGGGCGTCGCGGGCCAGATCGTCTGGGCCTGGGTGCTCACGATTCCCGCCGCGGCCACGATCGGGGCGCTGAGCTACTACGTGGTCAGACTCTTCATCGCCTAGGGCGCGTTTCACATCGTTGTAGCCGCCAGTCCAAGGTTCGGGGTTCAACGTCCAAGGTCACTTGTTGTCCGCAGGTCCTGCGGGTCCTTCGTCCGATGTGCACGGGC
>JAKALV010000220.1 GCA_021824055.1 Acidobacteriota bacterium | reverse complement strand
TGGGCGACCACCGCAACAACAGCTCAGACAGTCGCGCGTGGGGATTTGTCCCGAAGAAATACATCATCGGCAAGGTCCAGCTGCGCTGGTGGCCGATCAAAGACGCGCGGATGTTCTAGACACGGCTACGCGTACAACGCCGCGATCTCGGCGGCGTAACGCGCGGCGACCACGCGGCGCTTGATCTTCAGCGTCGGCGTCAGCTCGCCGCCCATGACGCTGAAGTCATCCACGAGAATCACAAACGCTTTCAACTGCTCGAAGTGCGCCAAGGGCGCGTTGACCCGGTCGATGGCCGCCTGCACCACCGCTCGGACGTCGCCGCGGGCCGCCAGCCTCCTTCGCGCCATCACGTCGACCGGGGGCGGCTGCCCAACGGCCGCCGCCAACGCGTTCCAGCGCGGCAGGATCAGCACCGCCGGGAATCGCTGGCCGTCGCCAACTACCACCGCGTCCGCAATCACCGACTGCCCGCGCAGCGCCGCCTCGAGCGGCTGCGGCGCCACCTTTTTGCCGCCCGACGTGACCAGCAGCTCCTTCTTCCGATCGGTGATGCGCAGATTGCCCTCGGCGTCGAGCGTCCCGACATCGCCGGTGTGGAACCACCCGTCGGTGATCACCTCGGCGGTCTGATCGGGCCGCCGGAAGTAGCCCGCCATGATGTTCGGGCCGCGGGCGAGGATTTCACCGTCGTCCCCGATGCGAAGCTGCACGCTCGGGAGCGGCCGCCCAACCGTGCCGAAACGCACCACCTCCGGCCGATTCACCGTGAGCACCGGCGCTGTCTCGGTCAGGCCGTACCCCTCGACGATGGGCAGGCCGATCCCGAAGAACATCCGTCCGACCTCTTCGCGAAGGGGCGCGCTGCCCGACACCGTGAACCGCAAGCGCCCGCCGATGCGCGCGAGGATGGTCGCGAACACGATCCGCCGCACCAGCGGCAGCGCCAGCCGCGCCCACAGCGCCATTGGGCGGCCGTCCGGCACGGTGCGTCCGCGCTCGCGCGCCACGGCCATCGCGAGATCGAAGATCTTCCGGCGGATGCCGGTCTCGGCCCGGCCCGTCTCGAGGATGCGGTCGAGCATCTTCTCGTACACACGCGGCACGCCGGTCATCACGGTGGGCCGCACCAGCAGAAGGTCGGCCGCGAGCGAGTCCATCGATTCAGCGAACACCAGCGATACCCCGTGCGTGAGGTAAACGTACGCGACCGTTCGCTCAAACGCATGGCAGAGCGGCAGAAACGACAGGGCGACGTCGGCCTCCGACAACACCAGGATCTGCTGCACGTCCCGCAGGTTCGCGATGATGTTGGCGTGTGTCAGCATCACGCCTTTCGGCTCTCCGCTGCTGCCCGACGTGTAGATGATCGTGGCGAGGTCATCCGGCTTGACGGCGTTCGCACGTCCTTCGAATTCCCGATCGGACGCGCGGCCCGCCGCCCTGGCTTGCCGGCCGCGGTCCACGATGTCTCCGAGCGTATGCTCGGGAATCGGGCCACCCGCCTCTACCTCCCCTTGCATCAGCACGGCCGCCGTGAGCGCCGGCGATTGCGGCGCCGCCCGTCTCACTTTGGCCAGTTGGTCCGCGTTTGACGCGATGACGACCGACGCCCCGCTGTCGGAGAGAAGCGCTCCGACCTGCACGTCGGAAAGCGTGGGATAGATCGGAACGGTCACGGCGCCTGACGCGAGGATGGCCAGGTCGGCAAAGAGCCACTCGGGCCGGCTCTCGGACAGGATCGCCACGCGCGCGCCGGGCGCGACGCCCAGCGTCTGGAGACCGCGGGCGATCCCGCGCACGATCTCGAGCAAAGAGTCGCCGCCCGTGTACTCGACGCGGCCCGCGCGGCACACGCCGATCAGATGCGGCAATGGGAATCGATTCGACAGAAACGCCGGCAACCGCGCCAGCGTTTCCGGGATGCCGGCCGCCGGGTCCATTACGACCTCCGTCGGAAGTGCCCGCTGCGCCCGCCGCGTTTCTCAATCACGCGAATGCGGCTGATGGTCATCCCTCGATCCAGGGCTTTCAGCATGTCGTAGATCGTCAGCGCCGCCACGGTCACGGCGGTGAGCGCCTCCATCTCGACGCCGGTGCGCCCGCGCGTCCGCACCGTGGCCGTCAGCCGATATCCCCACGCGGCCGGCTCGATCTCCACGCCGACGTGTGACAGCGCCAGCGTGTGACACAGCGGAATCATGTCCGCGGTTCGCTTGGCCGCCATGATGCCCGCCAGGCGCGCCGCCTGGAGCGGGTCGCCCTTCTTGACCGCGCCGCGCCGAACGGCGCTCAACGCCGCCTGATTCACGCGAATCTCGCCGGCCGCCACGGCTACGCGGTCGGTCTCCGCTTTCGCGCCGACGTCCACCATCGTCACGCGGCCGCGCGGGTCAACATGGGACAGCCGGGGACGGCTGCGCGACACCCGGCGCTTAGCCATCCGTGTTGCCCTGGGTCAGAAAGAACGACAGGCTCGCCATCGACACCGTCACGTCAACGTTCTTCAGCTTAACGCCCGATGGCACCTTGAGCGACCCGGGCGAAAAGTTCATGATGGCGCGCACGCCGCAGCCGACCACCATGTTCACCACGCCTTGCGCGGCCGCGGCCGGCACGGCCAGCACCGCAATGCTGATCCGCTCCTTGCGTGCCATCTTCCTGAAATCGGCCAGATCAAAAATGCGCACGCCACCCCGGGACCGGTGGCCGACTTTGCTGTGTGCCGTGTCGAACAGCCCGACGATGACAAATCCCTCCTGGCGAAAGCCGGGATAATCCGCCAGCGCCATGCCGAGGTTGCCGGCACCGAAGATCGCCACGTGCACCTTCCGGTCGAGGCCGAGGATCTGGCGGAGGTGGCTCTTGAGTTCCTTGATGTAGTACCCGACGCCGCGCACGCCGAATTCGCCAAAATACGCGAGGTCTTTCCGGATCTGAGCCGCGTTCAAGTGAAACTGCTCGGCGAGCACCTTCGACGACACGGTCTTCGTCCCGTCGGTGTCCAGCAGGTTCAGGCATCGCAGGTACACCGCGAGGCGGCCGGCCGTCAGTTCGGACACTCGGTCCCCGCCGGTCTTGAGCTTGTTCCTGTTGATCACAAGCTCGGAATTCTAGCAGCAATCCCGCGGCGCCTGGATCGGGTTTCGCCGGCAAGGAACGGAGGGCGTAGACTGGACCAACATGCGTCGACCACTCGGTGCGCTGCTGATGATCGTGCTGGCGATCTCCACCACCGGCGGACAGGCGCTGGCGCGCGTCGCCACAACGCGCGCGCTCCTGATGCAGAACCCGCTCTTCTACCACAGCCGGTCCATTGCCCTGATCGACTCGCCGCGCCTGTCCAACGGCGTCTGGAAACTGCCGGTGGAAGCCGGCAAGACGCTGGTCCTGGTCTTTCGCACCGCGCCGACGAGCGACGGCCCGCTGGAGATCCGCGGCACGTTCGTGGACGTGGGCCGGTTCGCGCCCGATGATTCGCGGATTACGGCGTACAGCCTGCAGCCCATCATTCAATCCATCATCGGCCCCAGCGGCGCATGGCCTGCGCGCGACACGCTCTTTGCCATCGTCAACGCCACCGCCGCGCCGGCCGACGACCAAAACTCGCCGTCCATCCGGGTCATCGCCATGGCTCCCGAAAAATTCGATGGCAAGCCGGTGACGGTGCGTGGCCGCTTTCGGGGCCGTAACCTGATGGGCGACCTGCCGAGCTGGCCACGGCAGTCGCAATCCGACTTCGTCCTGCAGTCCGCCGACGGCGCATTGTGGGTCACCGGCGTGAAGCCGAAGGGCAAGGGCTTCGACCTGGATCCCGGCGCGCGCCGTGACATCGGCCGCTGGCTCGAAGTCAGCGGCACAATGGCCGTTGCCGACGGCTTGCCCATGCTGCACGCCAGAACGATCGCCTCGGCCGCGCCGGATGACGAGATGTCGCTCGCCGACAATCGGCCGGTGGCGCCGCCCATGCCGCCGCCCGTGGTCAACTTCAGCGTGCCCACCGACGGCGAAACCGACATCGCGCCCGGCACCTCCGTGCAGGTCCAGTTCTCGCGCGACATGAAGGCCGAAACGTTCCAGGGCCACGTGCGCGTGACCTGTACGGTCAGCGGCGCGAGCGTGCCCTCGCCTGCCTTCACCACCACCTATCGGCCGGGCAGTCTGTCAGTGGAAATCAGGTTCGCGGACAAGCTTCCGCGCTTTGCCACGGTCGTCGTGGAGTTTCTGCCGGGCGTCACCGCGCCCGATGGCACGCCCTTGCAGCCGGCCAAGCTGACCTTCTCAACGGGCGGCTGACTTTCCCGCCAGCCAGACCCCGTGGGCCCTCAACATGGAGGGCCATGGAGACGATCTTGCTGTCAGAGCCGTCACCATGAAGATATGAAGCTCATGAAGCAGAGACTCTTCTGATTAAGGGGCCTGGCGGCCGCCTCCAGCGGCCGGCGAAAGAGAAGAGAGCCGCGAAAACGAAAGGCCGGGCGTTCTTTCGGCCTTTTCGCCTTCGCGGCTCTCTTCTTTTTCGCTAGCCCGGCGCAGCCGGGCGACCAGGCCCCTTCAGTCTGAGTGCACTGCCTCCACGGCCTTTATGCCTTCATGGTGAATGTTCTTGGTCTAACCCAGCTTCGCCGCGATCGCGGACCGCACGTCCGAAATCAGACGGTCGCGATCGCTGAGCATGCACCCGGAGGTCTCGACGGGCGGGCAAATCGTCACGTCCACCGTCACGGGATGCACGACCGGACTGCCGCGATGCATGGCGTTGCGGGCGCCCACGATCGCACACGGCACGATCGGCACCTGCGCCTTCAGCGCCATGACGACGCCGCCCTTCTTGAATGGAAGCAACTCACCGGTCCGGCTGCGGGTGCCTTCCGGGAAGATCAGGAATGAGGCGCCGGACCGCAGCGCGTCGACCGCGCGATCAACGGCCGGCAGGCTCTGATCGCGATTCTGGCGCTCAACCGGCACGAAACCCGCCGCATCAAACACCCAGACCAGCAAGGGCAGCTTGCGCAGTTCGGCCTTGTACATGATCCGCAAGAACGGAAAGAGCCGCCGCAGCGCCATGAAAGCGATGGGCGGCTCAAGATTGCTGCTGTGATTGACCGCGTAGACGGCGGCACGGCCGGTCTGGATGTGCTCGACGCCGTGCACGCGAAGCCGGACGCCGACGATCACCAAGGCCAGGCGAATGATCGCCGTGGCCGCCACGTACAGCGCCGCGGGATTGCCGGTAATCGCCGCCCAGATCAACAACGGCGGTCCGACGATGAGAACGTAAATGCTCAGCGCGAGAACCGCGATGAGCGTGCGGAGGGCGTCCAGAGCCGAAGGCTCCTCAACCGTTCGCGGCGGAAGCCCGCCGAGAAATCACGATGCGCGAGCGGCCCGGCGAGCCGGCGCCGTCGCGCGTGCGGGCTGTGCGGCCGGAGCCGGCACCGTCTTGGCCGCGCGGGTCGCCTTCGCCGCCTTGGCGCGCGCCGCCGAACGGGCCTTCTGGGCGAAGCAGCGCTCGAGCGCCTCTTCCACCTGCTTCTCGATGGCCAAGGCCTTCTGGCCCATGACCTCGGAAATTTCCGAAATCACCAGGAACTTGGCGCGGTCGAGCATGCGCTTTTCGCGGAACGAGAGGCTCTTGGACTTGCTGAGGAACGTCAGGCTCTTGAGCACTTCCACGACATCGTAGATGGACCCG
>JAKALV010000219.1 GCA_021824055.1 Acidobacteriota bacterium | reverse complement strand
ACCCGAGGACGACGCGTGACGTTGGACCTTGGACCTTGAACTGTGGACGACGCGACACAGAACTGAATCCTGCTCCAGGCGCGGTCAGCGGATCGAGGTGTTGCCGGTATAGGGGTTCACGAGGTCGGCCGCCAACGCCTGGCTGCGGGTCCAGCCCGCGCGCAGGCCGGCGTTGCGCGCCAGCATGATCGCCAGTTTCTCCGCGTCGGTCATCTGCTCGGAGGCGTTCACGGGGCTCATCATGAAGCGGAATTCGGGCCGTCCCGCCGCGGGAATAGTGATGTGCCCCATGCCGTACGCGTGGCCCATCTCGTGAGCGGTCGCCGACAGGTAAAGTCCCGAACCCTGTTCGAGCGTCACCATCGACTTGTTCGGTCCAATCGGCGCGGGTCCGGACCCGGTGGGGACGCATGCGAGGGCACCGCCACAGTAGCCGGGCTGGACGCGCACGCCGATCGTGAAGTCGGGGAACGTCCGGTAGTCCTTGTCGTGCATGGCGTCGCTCGTCATCGAGAACGCGGCGGTCACGGCGCCGCCGATCAGGTCCGCGTACTGTCCGGTGAAGGTCTGCGCATTGGCGAGCGCCGTCGAACCGGCTTCGTTCGACACCAGCACGCTCAAGCGCGTGCCATCCGCCCACACGGCCGTCACGGGGTTGCTATTGGCGTTGGCTGGGCTGTCGGCCATTGGGCCGGCATGAAAGTACATGGCGTCGATCACGTTACGGATGTCGAGCACAAACAGCGACAGCTCGTCGGAATACCCGCTGAGCGAATCGCCGCTCTTCGCCGCGACCCGCGCGTAGTAGGTGCCGCCGGTGCGCGGCGAGATCCACGTGTAGGTAGTGCCAGGCACGACCGTCGGCGGCAGGATGTTCGAGGAGCCCGGCGTGCTGCCGATCACCAGCTGGTAACTGGCGGCGGTGCCGACCCACGCCAACTGAAATTCATTGTTGGCGGCGTTGATCTTCTGCGCCACCTGGCGGAACACGGTCGGCGTGGCGAGCGGGGTTGCGCCGGAGGACGTCGGCGCCGACGGAGCGGGGCTCGATCCGCACGCCGCGGACACCGCCGCCGCAAACACGACGGCCAACCAGCGCCGGGCCAGTCCAGACATCACAGCGCCAGCCGCTCGGCCGCCTCCGCAGCCACGTCGAAGAGCGATGAGGCGCCGATCCGGCCGAGGTAGTTGCCGGCCACGGACAGCCACGGCGGCAGCGTGCCGACAAGGGCGCCGGCCGCCAGGACCGCATCGTCATAGATGGGAATGGCCTGCGCCCATCGCGTGACGTAGGCCGCCACGGGACGATCGGTGCGGCCCGAGAGCAGCTGGCGGTCCGGCAGCACGTGATCGGCCAGGATGGCCTCGTCAGTTTCGTGCTGGCGTCCGGCGCCGGCGAGAATCCACGTTTCTGATCTGAGCGCGCTGCGCCCGGGAAAGATGTCGCTGTTGAACAGCACGCCGAGCGCGTCCACGCCGGCACCGCGCGGAAACAACACGCCGAACCCGCGCAGATCATCCGGGCGCGGCTCAAAAAACGCCGTCACCGAAATGGCGGACGACAACTCGATGGCGCTGACCGCGCGCGCCAGCTCCGGCGCGTGCGGCGCCAGCAGCCGCGCGGCCTCGGGCGCGGCGGTGCAGACAACGGCCGGTTCGCCGGACGTCAGCGCAGCAACGCGCACGCCGCACTCGATCGACACGCCCTTGTCTTTGAGCCGGTCGGCGAGCCGCTCGATGATCTCGCCCATCCCCGATCTCGGCGCGCCAACGCCGCCCTTCCGGCCCTTGCGCGAGCCGAACACCGCGCGCGCCGACAGGCGATCGGCGGGCGCGGCATAGATCCCCTGGAGCACGGGCGCAATCAGCCGGTCCGTCATCGCGCGGCCGATCACGCGGTGGCCCCAGACCGACACGGTCTCGCCATCGCGCGGTTTGGCCGCGCGGCGCGCCAGCGCCCACGCCACCGACGCCGCGCCGCCGAGCGACTCCGTCATGGTCAGCGGCCAGCGCCGCGGCCGGAGGTCCCGAAACACGAACCGGCGCTTGCTGTCCTTCTGCGGCTCACACAGCTCAACGCCGATCGCCGCGCACAGCGCGCGCGCGCGCGCCGTCACGACGAGGCTGTTGGCGGCCGTTTCGACCAGACCTTCATCCATCCGGCGCGTATGAATCAGGCCGCCCGGGTCGGCGTCCGCGCACACCACGCGCACCGCGGCACCGCGGTTCGCGAGGTACCACGCGGCCGACAGACCGGACAGCCCGGCCCCCACGACGAGGACGGGTTTCTTCACAACGCTCTGGAGTACATCGGCCCCGTGGTTTCCGTGGTCCGATACGGAAGATCGAAGAACGCAGCCGCGTTGCGCAGGAACGGCCGCCCGGCGGGCAGCACGCGCAGCTCGCGGCCGTCCAGCACGACCAGGCCATCACCGATCATCGGCGCCAGATAGCTCATCGCGTCGTCCACTTCATCGGGATCGAGCTGGGCGCGATACGTCGTCATGAGCGACAGGATCTGCTCGCGGCGCCGGCGGTCGTCGGCGGACAGGATGTGCCCGCGCAGCGTGGGCACCTCGCCCTGCTGCACGCGGCGCTCGTAGATCGCAATGACTTTCTCGTTCTGGTGATAGCAGTCCGGCGTTTCCGAGATCGAACTGACGCCGAGGCCCAGCATGGCCGTGGTCCGCCGCTCGGCGTAGCCCATGAAGTTGCGGTACATCGTGCCGGCGGCCGCCGACTGCGCGAGCCCGTCGTCGGGCAGCGCGAAATGATCCATGCCGATCTCGACGTAACCGGCGGCGAGCAGTTTGTCGCGGACCACCTCGTAGAGCGCCCGCTTCTCGGCGCCGACGGGAATCTGCTCGTCCTTGAACTTGCGCTGCTGCGGCTTGATCCACGGCACGCGCGCGAAGCTGTACACCGCGAGCCGGTCGGGCCGCAGCTCGAGCACCTGGTCGGCGAGGCGGGCCTGCGACTCGGGCGTCTGCCCGGGCAGACCGTAGATCAGGTCGAAGTTGACCGATTCGAATCCCAGGCGCCGCGCGTCGGCCGTCAGCCGTTCGACCAGGCCGTACGGCTGATGGCGGTTCACGAAGTCCTGCACGGTCTCGTCGAAATCCTGCACGCCGAGCGACAGGCGCAGGAATCCGTGGTCGCGCAGCATCTCGAGGTGCGCCGGCGTGGTCACGCGCGGGTCCGCTTCCACCGATCCCTCGAACACGGGCGCGCGCACCGGGAATTTCTTCAGGATGCCATCGAGCAGGCGGGAAAGTTCTTCCGGAGACGAGAACGTCGGCGTGCCGCCGCCCAGGTGCACGTGCCGCAGCGCGCAGTCGCCGACCGCCGGCACCGCGGCCAGATAGGTCTCGAGCTCCTTCAGCACCAGATTCGCGTACGGCTCGGCGCGCTTGTGGTCGCGCGTGATCACCGTGTTGCAGCCGCAGTAGGTGCACAGCGACTCGCAGAACGGCAGGTGCACGTAGATCGACAGCGACGCGTCCGGCTGGGTCACGGCGCGATCGAGCGACGAGAGCCATTCCTCGCGCGTGGGCGTGCGGCCCCACTGCGGCACCGTCGGGTAGCTGGTGTACCGCGGTACCGGCACGTCGTATTTCGCAAACAGGTCTGTGTCTGTCATTGAAACCTCTCACGTACGGTGTTCACGAATTTCCGGACGTTGCCCTCCGGCGTTCCCGGGAGCACCCCATGCCCCAACCCGCAAATCCATCCGCGACGATCCGCCGGCGACAACGCTTCCATCGGCTCCAGAAAATCGTCGAGCGCGCGATCGAACGCGGCGCCCTCGTTGCACAGCAGCGCCGGATCGAAATTGCCCTGGACGAACTTCGGCCGCACCGCGCGCGTCAGCACGTGCGACATGCTCCACCGCGCGTCGTACCCGAGGCCCGCCCATCCGGCGACCCACGCCTCATCCACCAGATGCGCCGGGTGCAGTCCCTTCGCGTAGTACCCCAGTCGTCCCGGAAACGCGCGCGCGAGCGTGGCGAGATCGGGCGCCGCCAGCCGCTGAAGCATGGACGGCGGCAGTTCGCCCGCGGCCGTATCGAACAGCATCACGAGATCGGCGCCGCCCTCGAACTGCAGCCGGATGTTCTCGACGAGCAGAGGGACGATGTGGCGCGCGAAGGCGGCGTAGAGATCCTCGGAGGTCTTCGAGCGCACGAGGGGCCCGCCGTGGGTCCCTTCCATCGCGTAGACAAACAGCGTCCAGGGGCCTCCGACAAAACCCAAGAGCGCTTTGTCCGCCGGCAGCAGCGCGCGCGTCGCGGCCATCGCGTCTCGCTGGAACATGAGTTGCTGCGCGGCCTCCGCGGTCGGACGAAACCGGTCGCACAACGCGCGCGTGAGCTCCTGGTCGAGCTTCGGTGGTCCGGCGTCGTAGCTCAGGCCGAAACCGAGCGCCTCGAGCGGGAACAGCAGGTCGCTGAAGAGGATCGCCGCGTCGAAATCAAATTCGCGGATCGGCGCCATGGTTACCGCGGCCGCCAGTTCCGGTTGCCGGCAGAGCGCGTCGAAGCTGTGCTTGGCGCGCAGGGCCTGGTACGACCGCTGATACCGCCCAGCCTGCCGCATCATCCAGACCGGCGGCGCGGACAGCACCTCGCCGGCCAGCACGCGCTGGAATCTGCCGCTCATGACTGCGCCTCGCCGAACCACTGATACCCCAGGCCTCGCACCGACCGAATCAACACGCCCTCCTCATCACCGAGCGCCTGCCTCAAGCGGACGATCGCGTTATCCACGGACCGCGACGTCGGGAACTTGTCTTCTCCCCACGCACGATCAAGAATCTCCGCGCGTTCAATCACGCGCGGTGCCGCCTGAATCAACAGCGCCAGCACCTTGCCGTCGCGCGTCTGCAGCGGCAGCACGCGTCCATCGGCCAGCGTGACCACGAGCGCATCCAGATCGATCGTGCGGTCACCAACCGTCACCTGCCGGCGCTGGTGCTGCGTCGCCAGCACGTGCCGCACGCGGATCATGAATTCCTTGAGGTGAAACGGCTTCGGCAGGTACTCGTCGCCGCCGATTTCGTAACCCTCGAGACGGTTTTCCGCCGAGTTGAGCGCGGTCATGAACATCACGGGCGTCGTCGTCAGGCGCTTGATCTGCCGCGCGATGCCGAATCCGGAACCGTCAGGCAACTTGACGTCGAGAATCGCGAGGTCCCAGCCGCCCGCGGCGATCAGCTTCTGACTGTCGGCCACGGTGCGGGCCCATCCCACGGTCAGCCCCTCGCGCTCCAGCCGATCGGCCAGCGTCCGCCCGAGGGACGCGTCATCTTCCACCAGCAGGACGCGGCTCATGCGGCGCGCTCCGGCAACTCGAGATCCACGGTAAAGCCGGCGCCGCCCTGCGCGCTCCAGCGCAAGTCGCCATGCATGCGCTGCATGAGCTGCCGCGAGACGAACAGGCCGAACCCCGTCTGGCCCGACGCCGACCGCTTGCCGAACGGCGTGCCGATGGCGCGCGCCACTTCGGGCGACGCGCCGCGGCCGTTGTCGGACAGGCGCAGCACCAGGCGGCCCCGCTCGCCGCGCGCAATCGTCGCCGTCATCGCCGTCGCCTCGCCGTGGGCCACGGCGTTGTGCAGCACATTGCGCAGCACGGTCTGCAGAGCGCGTGAATCACCCTGGCAGACACCATCGCCCGCCGTGCGCACCGCGAGCGCTGGAA
>JAKALV010000218.1 GCA_021824055.1 Acidobacteriota bacterium | reverse complement strand
GACGGCGAACAACAGGGAGTCACCCGGGAGAAAAGGGGTCACCACCAGTCCGGTTTCCGCAAAGATGATCGCAAACAGGATCCCATAGACCCATGGTCCGTACGTCCGCACGGCTTCAAGCAAATGTGTGTCGACGTGCAGAAGGAAGTCTATAATCCCCGCCATGCCAGCAATGTACATCATCATTCCGGTCCTCGGTGTGCTCGCCCTGTCATACCGCTTCTACAGCGCGTTCATCGCCGCCAAGATCATGATGATCGACGACACGCGGATCACGCCGTCGCACACGAAGGAGGACGGCCAGAACTTCCATCCCACGTCGCGCTGGGTGCTGTTCGGGCATCACTTTGCCGCGATCACGGGCGCCGGGCCGCTGATCGGCCCCGTGCTGGCCGCGCAGTTCGGCTGGGCGCCGGGATTGATCTGGATCGTCGCCGGCGTGTGTCTGGCCGGCGCGGTGCACGACATGCTGATTCTCTGGGCCTCGACGCGCCGTGGCGGCGCGTCGCTCGCGTCGATTGCGCGCACGGAGATCGGCCCCGTGGCCGGCACCACGGCCGCCATCGCCATCATCTTCGTCGTCGTCGTCGCGCTCGCGGGTCTCGGGCTGGCCGTGGTCAACGCGCTGCAGGAGAGCGCGTGGGCGGTGTTCACGATCGGGCTGACCATTCCGATCGCGCTGTTCATGGGCTTCTACACGCACAACTGGCGCAGGGGCAAGACGAACGAAGCCACGGTGATCGGCGTCACCGCGCTCATCATCGCGGTCGTCGCCGGCAAGCCCATCGCGGCGTCGTCGATCGGGCATTACTTCCTGTTGTCGCGGCCGCAGCTGATCATCGGGCTGGCCGCGTATGGATTCATCGCGTCGGTGCTGCCGGTGTGGATGCTGCTGGCGCCGCGCGACTACCTGTCGTCCTTCATGAAGATCGGCACGATCGGTTTTCTGATCATCGGCGTCATCGTCGTCAATCCGCATCTGCAGATGCCGGCGTTTTCGGCGTATATCGGCGGCGGCGGGCCGATCATACCGGGCACGCTGTTTCCGTTTGCGTTCATCACGATCGCGTGCGGCGCGATTTCGGGATTCCACGGATTGATCGGCTCGGGCACCACGCCGAAGATGATCGACAAGGAAAGCGACATCCGGCCGATCGGTTATGGCGCGATGTTGATGGAGGGCGTGGTGGGGATCATGGCGCTGATCGCCGCCTGCTCGCTGCAGCCGGCCGATTACTTCGCCATCAACACGCCGCCGGCGGTGTATCGGCAGCTCGACATGCAGGTCGTCAATCTGCCGGACTTGCAGGCGGAAGTGGGCGAAAAGGTCGAGGGCCGGCCGGGCGGCGCGGTGTCGCTGGCCGTCGGCATGGCACAGATCTTCAGCAAGCTGCCGGGCATGCGCGGCATGATGGACTACTGGTACCACTTCGCGATCATGTTCGAGGCGTTGTTCATTTTGACGACGATCGACGCCGGAACACGGGTGGCGAGATTTCTCGTGGGTGAATTCCTGGGCCGCGCCTCGCCGGCCACGGCCCGGATGGCGGACCACGCCTGGATGCCGGGCGCGATGATTTCCACGGCGCTCGTCGTCTACGCGTGGGCGTACTTCATCTGGGTGGGCAGCATCAGCACCATCTGGCCGATGTTCGGGATCGCGAATCAGTTGCTGGCCGCGATCTCGCTGTCGATCGCCACGACCATCATCATGAATTCACGCAAGGCGAAGTACGCGTGGATCACGCTGGTGCCGTTCGTGTTTCTTGCCACCAACACGCTGCTCGCCGGCTGGATGAGCATTCGGGACAACTTCTGGCCGCTGGCCGTGGGCGCCAACGCCAGCCTGCAGATGCAGGGTTACGTGGACACCGTATGCACGGCCGCGATGATGGTCTGCGTGCTGATCATCATCGGCGCCGCGATGCGGAAGTGGATTCAGGCGCTCGGACCGTCGGCGGGCCCGGCGCCGGTGGAAGCGTAGGCGAATCTGAATCTGGTTACCTGCTACTTGGCAAGCTGGTTATTGGAAGCTCACTTGGTAGTACAAAGTGACCGGTCGGCGTCGCGGAGAGCGGGAGGATTAGGAGCGTTTCTTTGCGGCCGTGGATAACGCGCCGAAGAAATAGGACCCGGCTACTTTCGGTTCCGCACCGCCACTTCGATCGGCTGCACGCGGTTGTTGATGTCCCATCGCAACTGCGCGAACGCTTTCCGCATTTCGGAGCGGATCGCTTCGTGACCTTCGATCGTGATCTGCGCCTTCGCCTCAGCCCTCTTGAGCCGTTTCGTCACGTCCGTGGCGAACTGCTTCTGATGCCGTGTCAGTCCGTCGATGCGCGTCGACACCCCGGCCAACTGATGTGACAGGGTGTCCACTCGCGTTGCCGTGACGTCGACCTTCGCCGCCGTCGCGCGACCCAGTTCCGCAACGATCTCGAGTTTCGCCGCCGTCGCATCGAGCTTCGCCGCCGTCGCATCAAGCTTCGCCGCCGTCGCATCGAGCTTCGCCGCCGTAGCGTGCCCAACGGACGCGAGACCGTCGATCTTCTGCTCGACGCCGTTCATGCGTCCGCCGAGCTTCTCTTCGGTGGACCGCAGCTGTCCCCCTAATGCACCGATCATGGTCTCGAGCCGATCAAACCGATCGTCCATGCGCGCCTCCCCACAGGCTCAAGGCAGACGACGTTACCATCGTCGGCCGCGCCTGATCTATCGCAATGTTCGTGCCGGGACGACGCCACAGGGAGGAGTGGCTGGTAGCGACGGGAAGTGGCAAATTATTCAACGCGCCTGTGCTCCGGATGTGGCGATTTCTGCCAACCGGAGCTACCGCGAGCCGCGTCCACTTTCGAGGACCTCTGTCCCTCACCTGCAGAGATCTGTGGAAAACGGCTTTGACCCCGTTTTGTGCTACAACCGTCCGGCATGAATGGGGAACATCTTGCGCTTGGCTGATCGGCGCTTCGCGCTCATCGCGCTGCTGTACCTGGCACTGACACTGATCCTCACGTATCCGCTTCCGCGGCACCTCACGACCCGCATGCTGGCGGCGGGCGCGGATCCGCAGTTCTGGCTCTGGACGCTGGCCTGGGACACGCACGCGTTTACGCACCAGCCGTGGGCGATCTTCGACGCCAACATCTTCTATCCCGGCCACCACACGCTGGCGTACTCGGAGAACCTGATCGGCAGCGCGCTGCTCGCCGCGCCGGTGATCTGGCTCTCCCATAACCCCGTGCTGGCCTACAACCTGGTTGAGCTCGCCTCGATCTTCCTCTCGGCGATCGGCGCTTACGTGCTCGCGCGCCGCGCCGGCCTGCGGCAATCGAGCGCCGTGCTCGCCGGTATCGTCTTCGCCTTTACACCCGCCCGATTCCTGCGCATCACGCAGTTCCACCTTACCACCGTGCAGTGGGTGCCGTTCGGCCTGGCGTTCCTCTACAGCTACCTCCACGGCGGCCGGAAGACCGACCTGCGGCTGTTCGTGCTGTTCTTCTCGCTGCAGGCGATCACCAGCGGCCACGGCACGGTGTTCCTGGTCCTCGGATCGGCGGTGCTTATCGGGTACCGGCTGTGGCAGGGCGAGCCGATCGCGCTCGGTCGCCGCGTTGCCGACCTCGGCGTGCCAGGGCTGCTGATCCTCGTGCCGGCCGCGCTGACCTTTCTCGCGTATCAGGCGGCGAAGAACGAGGCGCCCGCGCTGGCACGCACACTCGACGACTACGGCATGTCGACCGCGAGCTATTTCGCCTCGCCGTCGCACGTCCAGAAACTGATCCTCTCGCACGCGCCGGCGTGGATGACAACGCCCGAAGCCGACGCGTACCTGTTTCAAGGGTATCTGCCGATTCTGCTCGCGCTCGTCGCGCTTGCCTGGCGCGGCGATGACCCGGCGGGGCAACGGCCCGACCCGGCACATCGATGGTGGAGACGCGCCGGCCTGCTGCTCGAAGTGGCGGCGCTGGTGTTTGTCGCCGCCGGAATCGCTGCCGTGTGGTTCGGGCCGGCGCGATTCAAAATCGGCGATCTGATCCGTGTGAGCACGCGGCACCCGGGGCGCATCTGGTTGTTTGCGGCGATCGCCATGGGCTGCCGGCTGGCGATCGCATCGCGGGCGCCCATCGACCTCGGTGTCCGCGCGCGGCGATTCGCCAGCGGCATCGTGCGGTGGTGGCGCGCGCGACGGCACGACGCCGCCACGCCCTTCGCGATCATCACCGTCATATCCGCGTGGCTGACGCTGGGCCCGCCGTTCGGTCTCTGGCGATGGGTCTACTGGCTGCCGGCGTTCAGCTTCCTGCGCGTGCCCTCGAGATTTGTGATCCTCGAACTGCTCGGCCTCGCGATCCTCTCCGGCTTTGGATTCGAGCGTATGACCCGCCGGCTCGCGCCCGGCCGTCGCGTTTTCGCTGCGGTGATCGTCGGCGTTCTGATGATCGGCGAGTTCGCCGCGATGCCGCTCGACACGGAAGCCTTTTCCCTCGAGCCGCCGCCGATCGATCGGTGGCTCGACCAGCAGTCGAAACCTTTCGTCGTGGCCGAAGTGCCCATGCCCAACACCACGAGTCCCGCCGTGGTGGCGATCTTCAACACGCGGTACATGCTCCATTCGACGGCGCATTGGCAGAAGACCGTCCACGGCTTCAGCGGCGTCGAGCCGCCGTTCGACACCCGGCTCTATCTTCAGATGTCCCGGTTTCCCGATGATGAAAGCGTGCGCGGCCTGGCCGACCTGGGCGTGACCTATATCGTCATGCACACGGAGGCGTACCGGGGCAACGACCTGGCGGAGGTCGATGCCCGGTTACCGCGCTACGCGAACTGGCTCACGCTCGTGCATGTCGAAGGCACCGGGCGGGTGTACAGGCTTCGCAAGCCCGGGCAATAGCCGGTCGGGGCTGTTCCTTCGCCATCATTTCGTGTCACCAACCCCCCAAGACGCGCATCATCTATATATGGCGTTCTCAGTGGTACGTGCGTGCCCCAGCTGCGGGGTGAAAAATCGGGTGGGCGCGGGGCATCTGGCCAGCACCGCGCGTTGTGGGTCGTGCAAGACGGAGATCGGCCCGGTGCATGAGCCGATCGAGGTCGATGCGGCCGCCTTCGACGACATCGTCGGCTCCGCGAGTCAGCCGATCCTGGTCGATTTCTGGGCGGCCTGGTGCGGGCCCTGCCGCGCGGCCGCGCCGCAGGTGCACGCGCTGGCCGAGACCATGGCGGGGCAGGCGCTCGTGCTCAAGGTGGACACCGAAGCGCATCCCGAACTGGCCAATCGCTACAACGTGCAGGCGATCCCGAATTTCGTGGTGTTGAAGCACGGCGAGGTCGTGCGTCAACAGCCCGGGGTGGCCCCGCGCGAGGTCATGCAGCGCTGGCTGGAAGAGGCCGGGCGGTAGTTGGATCGCGTGGCGCGCCGGTTCGCGGCGGCCTTCATCGTCTGGCCGATCGCGATGGCGATGGCCATGGCGACGGCGCTCACGCTCATCGCGAGCGGCGGCGCGACGCGCGAAACGGTGAACATTGCTCCGGTTGCGGCGAATGCCGCGCCGGTGACATCGAACGCCCCTGCGGTTGAGCGATTGCGCGTGGAGGGCACGCGCTTCGTCGGCCCGAACGGCGCAACGTTCCGGCCGGTCTTCGCGTCGGCATTGTCCATTCTTCGCCGGTCCCCGGCCGAGCGGGCCGTCGCGCTCGATCAGTTC
>JAKALV010000217.1 GCA_021824055.1 Acidobacteriota bacterium | reverse complement strand
GCCGCCCGCGTTTCTGATGGGATTTCCGATGGCCACCGGCATGGGCATTCTCACGCGCCTGAAGAAGGACCAGATGTTCATCTGGGCCTGGGGCGTGAACGGCTGCTTCTCGGTGATCGGCGCCGCCCTCGTGCCGATCCTGGCGACCGCCTTCGGTCTGGCGGTGGTGATCGCCGCCGCGGGCGCGGCGTATTGGCTTGCGATTCCCGCGTTCTTCGGCCTGCTCAAGCCGACGCGGACGCCGGGCGCGCCGGCGCCTACGCCGGCTCAATAACCCGCAGGCTGTCCGGCGTTGCGCCCCGCACCGCCTTGATGGGAATCGTCCGATCGAATGTCGCAAGCTTGCCGCCCATCTTTGTGGCGAGACCGAGCAGATACACATCCGTGAGCTGGCGGTGCCCGCGAATGAACTGCGGCGCGAAGAGCGCGGCGTCGGTCAGTGACACGGTATCGGTCCACGCGCGATGGTGCGTATCCTCGCAAAATCGTTTCAGATGATCGACGACGTCGGCGGGGCGGAGAATGGCGTCGCCGGAGGGTTGCTGACAGGCCACGCGGATGAGTCCGTTCTCGGTGAGCGGACAGGTGGCCCAGCCCTGTGCCCGATGCTCCGCGAACCAGTCGTGCGCAAGATCGTGGTGGACGTGATCCGGAAAGAAGAGCGCGACGAGCACGTTGACATCGAGCAGGGCGACGCGCGCCGACGCGGTGGCGTGGGTCTTACTCATCTCGAAGCGTGTTGACCGCGGCCATCGTCAGGGGTGGCGATCCGGCCTTGCGCGCGAGAAGTGGCACGCCGTTGCGCACCTTCGCGGTTCTGGGCGCCGCCAGCGCTTTTCGCACGAGCTCGGAGACGACCTGGCCGGCGGACAAGCCGCGGGCGGCGCCGATTTCCTTGGCCGCCTGGAGCACGTCCAGATCCAGGTCCAGGGTCGTTCTCATAAAGGAAGCATCTCGCATCACGCATCAGATGTCAACGCGTCCGGGCGGGTCCGCGCGCCTCAGGGCCAGCGCCTCCCGACGCGTCTCCGGGAGTTTTCTGGAGGGCCGGACCTTCAGGTCCGGCCTTCGGCCTCAGTGGATCGTCAGGGGCTCGCCGTCGCGGATGAGCTGCACTTCGCTGACGCGCGTGGTCCGCACGCCGTTCTCGAACTCGACGTACATGTCCGGGGCGGCGACGAGGCCGGTCACGATGGCGCTGCCGCCCCAGGTGCAGCCGGCCACGCGGATCGGCGCGGCCGAGGCGCCACCGGCCGCGAACCAGCCGCCGCTCGCGGCGAACCGGCCGTCGCCGAGCGCGGCGAGCGAGTAGACGGAGTTCTTCGTGCGGACCAGCACCCAGTCGCCGGGCCGCACATCGCTCACCCGCACGCCTCGCAGGTCGGGCGTTGCGGCGGCGATCCGATCGAGCGTCCGTACCGCCATCATGCGTTTACTTTAGCGCGTTCAGCACCACGCGGATCGATCCCGGATCGCCGGCTTTGAGCGAACGGATCACGAGGAACCGCTGGCCGTCGCTCGACGGAGCGTACATCGCGGCGCCGCCATAGTAGAAGTAGTTCTCCTGCGCGATGCCCGAATCGAACAGCTTGAACGGCGTGCCGGCGTCGGCCGTGCTGCCGAGCGATACCGGCACGGCCATCATCGCCCCATCGGCGGCCACGAAGTACAACTCGCGCCCGTCGCGCCGCCAGCGCGGCTGCGTGCCGCCGTTGGCGGATACCGCGACCGGCCCGCCGCTCGGCGGAAATCGCTGCAGGTAGATCTCGCTGCGGCCGGTGAAGTCCGATGAGTACGCCACCCAGCGGCCATCGGGTGAGAACTGGCCCTGCGCCGACGATGCGTCGTTCACGGCGAACGGCACGGGCTTGCGATCGCCCGCGAGATCGAAGCTGAGCAGGGCGATCCGGCCGAATGCGAGCATGGTGCCGACGTCATGCAGCAGGAGATAGCGGCCGTCCGCCGACCAGTCAATCGGATGCAGATTGTTGCCCCGCGCGATGACCTCGCCGTCTCCCGTGCTGTTGACCGGCAGCATGCGGACCTCGGCGAGTCCCCCGGCGGTGCTGTGCGCGGCAAACACGATTCGCGTGCCGTCGGGAGAGAGCAGGGGTGTCTCCGCGCTGCGCGTATTGGGCAGCCGGATCCGCGTGCGCAGCGTGCGGGCGAAGTCGAACATCCACACCAGGCTCGGCGGCTCTTCGTTCTCGACGGAGTTGTCGCTGGTGGCCAGCGCCATCTGGCGGCCGTCTCTCGCGAGATCGAGCGTGATGAACGCGTCGGGCTCCATCACGCTCTCGCCCGGCCGCCCGTCCCGGCCGATCCAGGTCAGCGTGGATGGTGTCGCCAGGCCGCGCGTCTGGTACGCGACGGCGCCCGACAGCGATGCCTCGTACTGCGCCTGCCCGGGTACTTCCGCCGACAGAATGTCATCCGCGATCGTCGTCACGGGACCCGACAGCTCACCGCGGTCGATATCGAGATGCTGCGCGACCAGCACGCCGCCGCGCATGTAGATCAGCTGGCCGGTCGCGGCATAGCGGGCCTTGAACGGGCTCTTCACGACGACCCGTGCCGTCGGCGCGTCGAGCGATCCCAGCATGATGCGGCGGTCGGCGGGAGCCGGCGTCATGTCGAGGTAGATGAAATGACGGCCGTCGGGCAGGAAGAAGGGCCATGCGGCCATGTCCTTGCCGGTGCCGCCGATGTCGAGCGGCGTCACGGTGCCGCCCGTGTCGGGCACGGTCGAGAGCGACCCGCTGTTCGGGCCGCTGTTCGCGTAGGCGTCCTTGCCCATCAGGATCACGCCGTTGCCCCACGAGGCCGCCAGTGACTTGCAGTCGCAGATCGTGCGAACCGCCTCGCCGTTGACCGACACGCGCTTGATCTTGCCGTCGGCGAAGAAGCCGATCGCGGTGCCGTCTGGTGACCAGAACGGGAAATCGGCGCCCTCCGTGCCGGGCAGCGGGCGCGCGTCGAAGCGATCCAGCGCGCGCACCATCAGCTGGCGCGTTGATCCCAACTGCACGACGAACGCGATCTGACTGCCATCGGCCGAGAGCGCCCAGTGCGAGTTGGCGTCGCTGCTGGTGGCCTGCCGCACCATCGTGTATCGGCCCGGCGGGACGATCGACAGGCGCACGACCGGGGACGCTGTGGTGGCGCGCGCGGAACCGCGCAGCCACAGACCCCAGCCCGCGACGGCGAAGATGGCCAGTCCGGCCAGAACGAGCCGCGGCACCATGCGCCGGCGCGCCGGTGTGGCGCCCGTTGTTTCGAGCTCCCGATCTTCGAGGTCGAAGCGCGCGTCGCCGATGGCCTGCAGGCGGCGGCGCAGATCTTTCTCGAGGCAGCGACCGAGCAGGCGCCGCACGCCGGCCGGGGTCGCGGCCGGCAGCGCCGACCAGTCCGGCGCTTCCTTCAGCACGTTCGCAATCGTCTCCGACAGGCTGTCGCCGGGAAACGCCCGGCGGCCCGTCAGCATTTCGTACAGCACCGCGCCAAACGCCCAGATATCCGCGCGCCGATCGACGGGCCGGCCCTTCGCTTGCTCGGGCGCCATGTACGCGGCGGTGCCGAGGACGATGCCTTGCTGCGTCATCATCGGCGACGTGAGCGTGGGCGAGTTCATCGGGTCCGCGGTTCCGGGGCCGGAGTCCATGGTCCGGTCGAGCGCTTTCGCCAGTCCGAAGTCGAGGATCTTCACGGTGCCGTCGTCGCGCACGCGGATGTTCGCCGGCTTGAGGTCGCGGTGAATCACGCCGGCGTCGTGCGCTGCGTCAAGACCCTCGATGAGTTGCCGCGCGATCGCGAGCGCCTCCGCTGTCCGGAGGCCCCCTCCGGTCCGGAGGGCCGGACCTTCAGGTCCGGCCGTCGACGCGATCAGTTCATCCAGGCCGCGCCCCTCAACCAGTTCCATCACCAGCGCGCGCGTGCCGCGCGCCGGCCCTGAGCCGGTCGACGGGGTTTCCTCGACGCCGTAGATCTGCGCGATGTTCGGGTGATTGAGCGCGGCCAGCGTCTTCGCCTCGCGCTCGAACCGGGCCAGCCGGTCCGGATCCGCCGCGACGATGTCGGGCAGAACCTTGATGGCGACGTCGCGATCGAGCCGCGAGTCGCGCGCGCGATAGACCTCGCCCATCCCCCCGGCACCGAGCGGCGACACGATCTCGTACGGCCCGAGCCTGGTTCCCGTCGCCAATGACATGAAGGGCGGATTATGCCATGCGTGGAATTGACGGTGAGCCATATCTATTGGTATGGTCACCCATATGAAGACCACGATCGAGATCGCCGACGATGTCCTGACGCGGGCCAAGCGGCAGGCGCGGCAGGAAGGCAAGACACTGCGCGAAGTGGTCGAGCGGGCGCTGCGCCAGCAGTTGGCCGCGCCCGATGCGCACGGGACGTTTCGGCTCAAACGGCATCCGTTCAAGGGCAAGGGCCGCCAGCCCGGCGGCGCCGAGGGCGACTGGCAGAGCGTCCGCGATCTGATCTACCGGATCGGGTAGCGGCCGTGGTGGCCGTCGACACCAACCTCCTGGTCTACGCACACCGCGCCGATTCCGAATTTCATGCACAAGCCGATCGGGTGATTGCCGGCCTGGCTGAGGGCCGCGCCTCGTGGGCTATTCCCTGGCCCTGCCTCTACGAGTTCTACGCCATCGTCACGCATCCGAAGATCTATCGGCCGCCCACGCCGGCCGCCGATGCGCTGATCCAGATCGGCTACTGGCTCGAATCGCCAAGCCTCGTGCTGCTCCATGAAGGCGATGGGTTCTTCGACACGTTGAAACGGGTGCTGGCCGCGTCGAAGGTGCAGGGCGGCGCGGTGCACGATGCGCGGATTGCCGCCCTGTGTCTGCGGCATGGCGTGAAGACCCTGTGGTCGGCCGATCGGGATTTCAGCCGGTTCCCGCAGCTGCAGACCGAGAATCCGCTCCACGCATCGGGCCTGTAACGGGACGCCGGCGCGCTACTTGCGCCGCCGCGATTCGGTGCTGCGTCATTGAGATTGTCCCCACGCCGCGATTATCGCTGATGGACCGCCTGCGGGTGCTGGTCCATGGAGCCCCGGACCTGCAGGTCCGGGGAAGGCGCTGCGACAGTAAGATGATCACAGAACGTTGACTATTCCCATTCTGACCTTGCTCGCGATGATCGTGCCCGGCCCTGTCAAGACCGTTCCCGTGGTTGATCTGGACCGCTACGTCGGGACCTGGTTTGAAGTCGCGCGGTTCGACAATGTCTTTCAGCGGGGCTGCGCCGGCGATGTCACGGCCACGTACGCAAAGCGGCCAGACGGCAGGCTGGACGTCATCAATCGTTGCCGGCGCGCGGACGGGTCGATGACGACTGCGGCCGGCGTCGCGAGAGTCGTGGACATCACCACGCGCGCCAAGCTGAAGGTGCGTTTTGCCCCCGCGTTCCTGTCGTGGTTGCCGATGGTGTGGGGCGACTACTGGATCATCGGGCTGGCTGATGACTACTCGTGGGTCGTGGTCGGGACGCCCGATCGGAAGTACCTGTGGGTCCTGTCGCGCACGGCTGTGCTCGCCGAGTCCAACTACGAGCGCGCGCTGGAGATCGCGCGCGCGAACGGGTTCGACGATCGTCAGCTTCGCCTGACTGCGCAGGCGAGATAGCGCCAGAGACCATCCGGGGCGGCGTTCCGCCTGTGTATACTTCTGCCATTCATGACACTCGGTGCCGGAACCCGCCTCGGGTCTTACGAGACCGTTTCGCCCATCGGCGCCG
>JAKALV010000216.1 GCA_021824055.1 Acidobacteriota bacterium | reverse complement strand
CGAGGCACCGGTCCACGTGTTGCCGCCCGTCGCCACCACGGCCCCGCCGATCGTCCCCGAGAAGGCGGCCGCCGTCAGGGCGCCGCCGCTGTCGTTGACCACCGTCTTGTTGATGATCAGATGCGTCGCGTTGTCCGTGTTGGTCACGGTGCAGGTCTTGGTTTCGCCCACGGCGATCGTGCCCGAACAGTCCGCCGAGAACGCGGCGGTGTAGCCCGCTTGCGCCGTCTCGGTCACGTTGTAGGCCCCGACCGTGGTCAACGTTCGGTCCGTCGAGGCACCGGTCCACGTGTTGCCGCCCGTCGCCACCACGGCCCCGCCGATCGTCCCCGAGAAGGCGGCCGCCGTCAGGGCGCCGCCGCTGTCGTTGACGACCGTCTTGTTGATGATCAGGTGCGTCGTCAGCGCGGCGCAATCAGAGGGGACGGTAATCGTGCTGGCATCTGTTGAGACGGTTCCGCCAAACGCCAAGGCTCTGCCTGTCACGTTGGCATTCAGTCCGATCGAGATACCGGCCGCATCCAGAATGTTTCCCACGAACGTACTGGATGCGCCCAGTGTCGTCGCGCCGACGGGAGCCCAGAACACATTGTTCGCGCAGGCGCCGGACAAGACAATCTGGGAATTGGCGCCTGTGGTCAGCGCCCCACCGGATGACCTGAAGATGTACACGCCGGCGCCACTCAGGGTCACAATCCCGTTGGCGGTGATATCCAACGCGCCCGCTCTGACATAGCAGCCAGGCGGGAAGGTTCCCGGCGTCCCGCCCCCAATGCTGATTCCCTCCAGACCGCCGGAGCCGATGGTGGTGCAGCCTTGCGATGTGCTGTTCAGATCCGCCAGGGCGGAGGTTTGGTCGGTGCCTGCCGCGCTAGGACACGCTCCATAGGAGCCGCTCACGGTCGGCGCGACGGCGGGTCCCGTCGTAAAACACACACCCCCCGTGACCGTGGTCCCCGCCGCGGTGTTCGTATAGGTGCTGGAGGCGATACCGTAGGGTTTCTCCGAACCCAGGTCATTCGTTGGGGCGGTCGCGGCGTACAGCACCGCGGCGAATCCCGCGCTTGCCGCCACCAGAAGAAGCCGTCTCACACCACGACGATCCGAAAATTTGCGCGTCATTTGATTTCCCTCACAGGGACATGCGCAGGCTGCATGACCATCATGGAAGCGGCTGTCCTGTCCTCGACACGCAGCGGGCGACTCTCTCGTCGCCGCGCTCGACCGGCCGACTAACGGATCCGACTGTACGGCCCGGTCCTCAGGTCGCGCTGTCACATTTCGCACACACCTCGCCGGGCGCGCGGTAGTACCGTCGAGTCCTGATGACTGTTCACGAACAGCCGGTGCTCTACGCTGTCGACTTCCGTCGATGCACCGCTCTGCCGTCGATGAGTTCGGAAAAGGCTGCCGGGACGTTCAAGGAGGCACTCGAACGTGCAGGCGCGACAGTGGTGGAAAGCGTCGCGCACAGCTTTCCAGGCAAGGGCTTGACGTGTGTTCTGATCCTCGCCGAATCGCACGCGATTCTGCACACGTGGCCCGAAACCGGCACGGCCAATATCGACATCTTCTCGTGTTCCACCAGGCTGAAGAGCCTCGCGGCCATCGTCGATCTCGGAAAGGTCTTCGGTGCCGACGGCGTATCGGTTCAGGAGGTTCTCCGAGCCGATGGACACGGCCGAACGGCCGATGGACGCGAGTAAGTTCGTGCCCAGAGGCGCTGCTGCCGTGATCAGTCAGGAGAAGACGTATCAGGGATTTTGGGCCGGCGTCGGCGAGCGCTTCCCCGACCTGGCCGGAGCGGTGTCCACGCAGTACTACTCGGACAACGAGCGGCGTCTCTTTACCGAGCACTTTCCGAACCTCGACGGGCTGAAGATTCTGAAGACGGATCTTTGGGACGAGGCCAAGAACACGCGTATCCTCGCGTGGGCCGATCGGCAGGGCGCGCTGGCATATGGCGTGGACATCTCCGCGCCCACGGTGCGGCAGGCGCTTGCGGCGTTCGAGAGAGATTCGGATCCCCGTCACGGCCTGCAGGCCACCGTCGGCGACGTGCGCGATCTGCCGTTTGCCGACAACAGCTTCGACGCGGTCTACTCGATGGGCACCATCGAGCACTTCAATGAAACCGAGTACGCCATCACGGAAATGGCGCGTGTGCTCAAACCAGGCGGACGCGCCATCATCGGCGTGCCGAACCGGCACGATCCGTTCCTGCGTCCGCTGTTCTCGACCACGCTGCAGTTTCTGGGGCTCTACGGCTACGGCTACGAAAAGTCGTACTCGCGCCGCGCCCTCCGGCGCATGGTGGAACGCTCCGGCCTGGTCGTCGTCGCCGAAACCGCGATCCTGTTCATTCCCGGCTGGCTGCGCATGCTCGACCTGGCGTGCCATACCTGGTGCCGGCCGCTCTCGAAGGTGACCGGCGCGCTCATGCGCCCGTTCATCCTTCTCGATCGTCACGTGCCGGCCGTGCGGCGGCACGGGTACCTCCTGGCAACCGTTGTCACCAAGCCGACGCAGCCGCCAACCGCCCCGTCGTAGCTATCGGGGTGCGGACAGCGCCGGCACGTTCTTGTTCAGCGCGGTGGCCAGATCGATCTGGTGTTCCTGCTCGGTCCGGAGAATTTCGCGAATCTCCTCGGCCATCGCATACTCACCAAGCGCTTCGCACTGGCGCACGCGCTCGCGGTAGTTCGTGATCGTCTCGCCCTCGTTGTCGAGGTCGAACTGCAGCATCGCCTCGGCCTTGGCCGACACCTTCACCGCACGTGCCACGGTCGTCGGCGCGCCACCCAGATAGTCGATCTGCCTGGCGATCGTCAGCGCATGCTGCAATTCCTGCCCGGCATGGCCTTCGAGTTCTTTCGCAATGGCCATATACTGCGCACCCTTCAAGGTCTGCGAGTAGACGACGTAGGCAATGACGGCCTGAAACTCACGTGACAGATCGTCGTTCAGAAGCGCGACGAGCGCCTCCCTGGTGATGGCTGCGGATTTTGTCGGCATTGGGTCCTTTTTCACTTGCACGATGAATGGTGACACTCGCAACGCAGCTCGGACGTGTCGCCGGCGGCCTTGCAGTGTTCGCAACAGAACTTGCCATGCGCGCCGTCCTTCGGGACGGTGCAGCGGCAAGCGGGATGGGCGCACTTGGTGGATTCGGTCATAACCGCACTATCGCAATTCGGGCGGCGTCTGGCTGTCTCCTAACGCACAGTTGTCAATCGTGGTTACGCGCTCGACGACGACAGGCGCCATCGGATCAACGCCACCTTGACGGCATCGTTCACAAACAGGCACGAGACCATGGCGAAGCCGAAGATGGCGAGCGTTTGTGAGAGAGGCAGCCGCACGAGCCCGGGGAGGCCCACGAGAGTAACGGCGGTGCCGACGAGGATCTCGGACACGACCGCTGCAACCACCGGCCAGCTGGGCCACGTGGCCCAGAACCAGCGGCGTTCGCGCGCGGACACAATCGAAAACGCGGCGAAGTACAGCAGGGTGAGAAAACTGAACGTATAGAGCGCGGGATCGCTGGCGACGCCAAAACGCGTCCAGCCGATCCACAGCACCAGAAGCGACTCAGCGACCATCAGGATGCCCAGCACGACCGAGACCGCGATGAGCGGCCCGATGTTCCACGTCTCCGGTTGCCGGGACGCGCGCACGTGATCGGTCGCCAGCGAGATCTTGCCCGCGTCAGTGATGAAGACCAGCAGCAGCATGGCAAAGGCCGACATGACAAACCGGCCGGTCACCGCGAAGGCGATCGCGACGAACGCCGTTTTCAGAATGGTGCGGCTGATCTTGTTGACGATGTACGTGAGAATGCGCTGATAGATCGTCCGCCCCTGCTCAACCAACGCCACGATGTTCGACAATCCTGGCTCGGTCAGCACGACGCTGGCGGCGCCCTTGGCCACGTCGGTCGCGGAACTGACGGCGATGCCCACTTCCGCCTGGCGGAGCGCGGGCGCGTCGTTGACGCCGTCCCCCGTCATGCCCGTCACGTGTCCCGCGGCCTGCAGGTGTTTCACGACGATGTACTTGTCCTCCGGGTACACCTCGGCGATCCCGTCAACTCCGGCGAGCAGATCGACCGCGTCGCTGCCGGCCGCGTCGCCGGCGCGCTTCACGTCGGCCATGCGCGTGATGTTGGACAGCCCGACGCCACGCGCGATCTCACTGGCGACCGCCAGCGCGTCGCCCGTGAGCATCTTGACCGGCACGCCGAGGTCGCGGAGCGTGGTGATGAGTTGCGCCGCGTCGGGTCGAAGCGGGTCGTAGAGCGTCACCAATCCGAGCAGTACCAGCGCGCCCGTCTCGGGACCCTGGGCCACCGCCAACGTGCGATATCCCTTCAGGGCGGAGTCCTTGACGCGCGCCTCCAGCGCGCCGATCGCCGCCGGCGTCAGCCCGCACGTGTGCGCGATCGTGTCCACGGCGCCCTTCATCGCCCGCAGCCGCTGCCCACCCTGCTCAACGACGGCTTCCGTCCGCCGGTTCTTCGCATCAAACGGCGCGAATGAGACCGGCGTCGTCGCGGCCCGGCCGTCGAAGGCGTTCTCGGCCTTTGCCGCGGCCAGAAACGCGAGGTCGATGGGATCCTGGTTGGCGTCCTGTGACGCAAGCGCGCCGGCGAACAGCACGTCGGCGTTCGTGGCGTGCTCGAGCGGGATCACGCCAGTGACGGCCAATTGGTTCATGGTGATCGTGCCGGTCTTGTCCACGCACAACACATCCATCGTCGCCGCATCTTCCGCGGCACTCAGGCGCGTGACCAGCACGCCGCGTTTGGCGAGTTCCTTGGACCCCACGGCCATGCTGACCGTGAACATCACCGGGAGCGAGAGCGGGATCGCGCTCATGAGGAGAATGAGCAACAGCGGCACGACTTCGAGGAGGGGCGTGCCGCGTACGACCGACTGCACCACCACCATCGCCAGCAATACGCCGACCACAAGAAACAGCCACCGGACCACTTTGGCCATCACCGCGTCGATGTGGAGCTTCGGGCGCGCCTGCTGCACGAGTTCCGTGGTTCGCCCGAACAACGTCTTGGCGCCGATCAGCGTGACCACGCCGGTGCCTTCGCCACGTCGCACCACGGATCCCGATGCGAGAACGTCGCCGGGCGCCTTGTCGGCGTCCTTGGACTCGCCCGTCAGGGCCGACTCGTCGACGCTGACCGTGCCGGTGACGAGTTTCACGTCCGCGGGAATCACGTCGCCGGCACGCACACGGACCGTATCGTCAGGGACCAGCTCTCTGGCGGGAATGACCTGCCAGCTCGATTCGCGCAGCACCCGCGCGCTGACCTGCAACCGCTTTCGCAGCGTCTCCACGACACCGGCGGCCCGGCGCTCCTGCAGGAAACTGATGACGGCGTTGACGACGAGCAGCGCGCTCACGACGACAAGGTCGGGGTATTTCCGAAGGACCGCCGACAGGACCATGATCACTTCGAGCATCCAGGCCGACAGACCCCAGAATTTTCCGAGGAATGCGCGGACCGGATGCTCCCGATGCTCGGCGACTTCGTTGTAGCCGTGTTCCTGACGCCGTGCGTCAACGTCTCCACGAGTAAGTCCGCCCCCCGGGTCCGGTTGACTCATGTCTGGCAGGTCGATTCTATGCCGTTAGACGGTGCGCCGGCCTTGCAGCAGTCCGAGCACGAACAGGACGATGGCGACGACCAGCAGGACGTGGACGAACTGGCCGATGGCGAAGGTGCCAACGAGCCCCAGCAGCCAGAGAATCACGAGAACG
>JAKALV010000011.1 GCA_021824055.1 Acidobacteriota bacterium | reverse complement strand
TACGACCGGGTACTGGCCACGCGTTTCGGCGCGTTCGCGGTTGAGCTGCTGCAGCGCGGCGAGTCGGGCGTGATGGTCGCCCTCAGATCACCGGACATCATCGCGGTGCCCATCGAGCGCATCGTCGGCCGCACGCGCAACGTGCCGGTCGATGGCGACCTGGTGCGAACGGCGCGTCACGTCGGCATCTGCTTCGGCGACGAATCAGTGAAGAGCGAGCCGGTGGGGCAGTTGGGCAGTGAGGCAGTGAGGCAGTGAGGCAGTGGGGCAGTGGGGCAGTGAGGCCGCGGGGCGAGCGTTACTGAAACGCGCGGATCAGCTCGGCGGCCGCTGCGGCGTCTCCACTGGTGAACCCGAGCGTCACCATTTGCAGGAGCCTCGCCTGGGCGCCCGGCAAGTCGCCGGACAGCACGGCGCCGGCGTCGCGCAGTTGCTGTCCGCCGCCGTCGTAGCCGTAGCGCGCGCTCACTCGTCCCGCCATGCTGCGTGATGACACCGTCACAAGCAGGCCCGCGGCCACCGCGTCGCGCAGCGCAGGAACGATTCCCGGCGGGACATTGCCGCGGCCAAACGCCACCATTGCCAGCCCGCGTGCGCCGTCGGCGATCGCGTGCCGCAGCGGGCGGTCGCTCATTCCCGTGAACGCCTGCACCAGCTCGACGCGCGTCTCCAGCCTGCGTACCCGCAGGCCCGGCTCGGCGTCGGCGTCGTGCCACGACGGACGCGGCATGGGGCGCCGCCGGAAGATCACCTCGCCGCCGTCGATCGTGCCGAGCGGTCCAAACTCCGGTGCCGCAAAGGACCCCGACGATTCTGTGTGGGTCTTGCGCACGTCGCGGGCGGGAAAGATGTGGTCGTCCATGACGACCACCACGCCGCAGCCGCGGGCCGACGGAGCCGCCGCCACGCGCGCCGCGGCGATCAGATTCGCCGGGCCGTCCCAACTCGGATCCGACACCGTTCGCATCGCGCCCACGAGGACCACCGGCTTGTCGGTGAGCAGGAGGAGGTCGAGCATGAAGGCGGTTTCTTCGATGGTGTCGGTGCCGTGCGTGATGATCAGGCCGTCCACGTCAGGCCGTTCGAGCCAAGCGGCGGCGCGGCGCGCCAGACGCCACATGAGTTCCGGCGTGACGTGCGGACCGGGCAGCCGGCCGAATTCTTCGATTTCGAACGCCGCGACGTTCGGCAGGCCCGGCACTTGCGCAACGATGTCTTCCGCGGAGAGTGCCGGTACGGCCGAACCCGTGGCCGGGTCGACACGCATGGAGATCGTGCCGCCCGTGAACAGGATCCCGATCATCTAACCGAGCACATCCAGGTACTTCAACGCGCCGCCCGTATTGAAGACGACGACGGTATCGGCGGCGGTGATGCGGCCCTGCTGTTTCAGCGCGCGGACCGCGTGGAGCGCGGCGCCGCCTTCGGGAGCCGCGCTGATGCCCTCAAACCGGCCCATGTCCTTCATGCCGGGCACCATGTCCGCGTCGGCCACGGCCACGGCGGCGCCCTGGCTGTCGCGGACGGCCCGGAGCACCAGGAAGTCGCCGATGGCGCGTGGCACGCGCAGGCCGTCGGCAATGGTCGTGGCGCCTTCCCACGGCCGCGCGCGCTCTGCGCCTTCGTCAAACGCGCGAACGATCGGCGCGCACGTGGCGGCTTGCACGGTCACCATGTGCGGACGCTTCTTGGGATCGATCCATCCGAGCGCGCTCATCTCGTCAAACGCCTTCCACATGCCGACCATGCCAGTGCCGCCGCCGGTTGGATAGATGATCCAGTCGGGCAGCGTCCAGTTGAACTGTTCGGCCAGTTCGTACCCCATCGTCTTCTTGCCTTCGATGCGGTACGGCTCTTTGAGGGTGGAGGTGTCGTACCAGCCGTGCTGCGCGTTGAGCTCCGCGGCCATCTTGCCGGCGTCCGTGATGAGGCCGTCGACCAGGGTCACGTCCGCGCCGTAGAGTTCGCACTCGCGGACAAACGGCGTCTTCACGTCGCGCGGCATGAACACCTTGGCGGTGATGCCGGCACTGGCGGCGTAGGCCGCCATGGCGTTGCCGGCGTTGCCGGCGGTGGGAATCGAGAGCGTCCTGACGCCGAGATGGTGCGCGCGGGTGACGGCGGCCGAGAGGCCGCGGGCCTTGAACGAGTTGGTCGGGTTGAGCGATTCGTCCTTCACGAACAGCTTCGGCAGGCCGAGTTCGCTCCCAAGCCGCGTCGCATGGATCAGGGGCGTCCAGCCTTCGCCCAGCGATACGGGCGCTTCGCCATCGAACAGCGGCATCAACTCCCGATAGCGCCACATCGACGCCTCGCGCGACGCCAGCGACTCGCGGCGCCAACTGCGCGCGGCGGTCATGTCGTACCGCGCGACGAGCGGCATGCCGCAGGTGCACAGGTGTTGAGGCTGGCGGGCGTCGAACGGACCGGCGCCGCAGGGGACGGAGCACTCGAGGTGCGTGAAGTAAGACACGGCTATTTGCCGAGCAGTTCGGCGTCCTTCTTCTTCTGCAGTTCATCAATCATCGTGATGTGCTGGTCGGTGAGCTTCTGCACCTCATCGAGGGCACGCCGGTCGTCGTCTTCCGAGATCTTGTGGTCCTTGAGCAGCTTCTTGATCGCGTCGTTCGCGTCGCGGCGGACGTTGCGCACCGCGTTGCGCGCCTCTTCGGCGTACTTGTGGACGATGCGCGACAGTTCCTTGCGCCGCTCTTCGTTGAGCGACGGGATCGGAATGCGGATGACCTTGCCGTCGTTCGTGGGATTCAGGCCGAGGTTGGCGATCTGGATGCCTTTCTCCACCGCCTTGATCAGCGTGGGATCAAACGGCTGCGCCAGGATCATCGTCGGTTCGGGAATCGACAGCTGGGCCACCTGGTTGAGCGGGACCAGCGAGCCATACGCGTCCACATGCACGGTATCGAGCATGTTGGTCGAGGCCCGCCCGGTCCGCACGCCCGCCAGCTCCTTGCGGCCATGCTCGACGGCGACGTCCATCTTCTTCTTGACTTCAGCCTTCAGCGAATTCAGATCCATGGTTTGCATATGCGTGTTCCCCTAACGCGTGGCCGTGACGGTCGTGCCGACCGGCTCGCCCATGATGACCTTCCGGAGATTGCCCGCCTCGCGCAGATTGAAGACCACGATCGGCAGCTTGTTGTCCATGCAGAGCGAAATGGCCGTCGAGTCCATGACCTTCAGCTGTCGCTCGAGCACTTCGAGATAGGAGATCGACTGATAGCGCTTGGCGGCCTTGTCGAGCATCGGATCGGCGGTGTAGATGCCGTCGACCTTGGTGCCCTTCAGGATGACATCGGCGCGCATCTCGGCGGCGCGTAGCGCGGCCGCGGTGTCGGTGGTGAAGTAGGGGTTGCCGGTGCCGGCCGCAAAGATGACGACGCGCCCCTTTTCGAGATGCCGGACGGCCCGACGGGGGATGAAGGGCTCGGCGACCGCGCGCATCTCGATCGCCGACAGCACGCGCGTGACGACCCCGGCTTTTTCCAGCGCGTCCTGCAGCGCCAGCGCATTGATAACGGTGGCGAGCATGCCCATGTAGTCGGCCGTGGCGCGCTCCATGCCCTTGGCGCTCGCGGCGATGCCGCGAAAGATGTTGCCGCCGCCGATGACCACGGCGGTTTGCACGCCGAGCGTCTGGATTTCGCCGATATCTCTCGCGATGCGGGACGCCACCGCCGGGTCGACCCCGAACGATTGCTCGCCCATCAGGGCTTCACCGGAGAGCTTGAGGAGGATACGGCGGTAGATGGGGGAAGACACTAAACCTGAATTATATAAGGGCAGAGGGCAAAGGGCAGAGGGCATAGGTAAAGGGAACAGGAAAAAGAAAAAGGGAAGAGGTGGCGTCTTTTTGCCTGCCTCTTCCCTTTGACCTCTTGCCTTTACCTCTGCCCTTTGCCCTCTGCCCTTTGCCCTAACAGGAGGCGTCCTACTGGTTGCTATCGCCGACTTTGAAGCGGGCGAACCTTGGAATCGAGATGTTCTCGCCGAGCTTCGCGATGGCCGCCTGCAGCATCTGACCGACCGTGACCTTGGGGTCGCGGATCGAGGCCTGATCGACCAGGACCGTCTGCTCGTAGAACGCGTTCAGCTTGCCCTCGATGATCTTCTCGATCACGTTGGCGGGCTTGCCCGAGTTCTCCATCTGCGCGCGGTAGATGCCGCGCTCGCGCTCAAGGATCTCGGCCGGCACGTCGTCGCGATGCGCGTAGGTCGGGCTGGCCGCGGCGATGTGCATCGACACTTCCTTGACCAGGTTCTGGAAATCGTCGGTGCGCGCGACAAAATCCGACTCGCAGTTCACTTCCACGAGCACGCCGATCTTGCCGCCGAGATGAATGTAGGAACCGATGACGCCTTCACTGGTCGATCGGCCCGACTTCTTCGCGGCCTGGGCCAGTCCGCGCTTCCGAAGAACCGTGTTGGCCTCCTCGATGTTGCCGTTGGCCTCCTTGAGGGCGGCCTTGCATTCCATCATGCCCGCGCCCGTGCGGTCGCGAAGCTGCTTGACGAGGGTGGCGGAAATTTCCACAGACATACTCAGACTCCTTGAAAGGGCAGAAGGCAAAAGGCAGAAGTAAGGAACCAGCTGTCGCGGTCATCTGATTCTTGAAAAGAACAGATGGCCTGCGTCAGTTCGCTCCGGACTTCTGCCTTCTGCCTTTTGCCTGCTGCCTTGATTCGGTCTTGCTGTTACTGCGCCGCCGCCGGGGTCGCCGGAGTGGGTTCGGCGTCCTTGGTCTTGGCGGCGCGCGCGGCCTTGGCTTCGGCGACTTCCGCCGCCGCCGCGGCTTCCGCGAGGCCACGGCCCGCCAGCACGGCGTCGGCGATGCCTCCGGCCAGCAGACGGATCGACCGCAGGGCGTCGTCGTTGCCCGGAATCACGTAGTCGACCTGGTCGGGATCACAATTGGTGTCCACGACGCCGATGACGGGAATCTTGAGCTTGCGCGCTTCGTCAACCGCAATCTGCTCGTGGCGCGTGTCGATGATGAAGACCGCGTCGGGCAGCCGGCCCATGCCCCGAATACCGTCGAGGTTCTTCGCCAGCTTCCGGCGTTCTTTCTCGAATCGCGCCACTTCTTTCTTGGAGAACGTGTCGTAGCGCCCGTCGGTGGACATCGCTTCGAGCTCACGCAGCCGCGCCAGCGAGCGCTGGATCGTCGAGAAGTTGGTGAGCAATCCGCCGAGCCACCGCTGATTCACGAAGTACATCCCGCACCGCTGGGCTTCTTCCGCGATCGCATCCTGCGCCTGGCGCTTGGTGCCCACGAAGAGCACCGTGCCGCCCTGGCTCGCCGTCTCCGTGATGAAGTTCGCCGCCTGCTTGTAAAGCTTGGCGGTGCGGCCGAGGTCGATGATGTAGATGCCGTTCCGCTCGCCAAAGATGAACGGCTTCATCTTCGGATTCCAGCGTTTGGTCTGGTGGCCGAAGTGGACGCCGGCCTCCAGGAAATCCTTCATTGCAATCGCGCTCAAGCTCATCTCCTTTAACGCTTCGAGAACTGGAAGCGCTTGCGCGCTCCGGCCATGCCGTACTTCTTGCGTTCCTTCATGCGCGGATCCCGCGTCACGAGGCCGGCTTTCCGCAGGGTCGATCTGAGCTCAGCGTTGAACTCCATCAGCGCCCGGGCGATCCCCAGGCGCATCGCGCCCGCCTGGCCCGCCACGCCGCCGCCGGCCGTCGTGGCCAGCACGTCAAACTGCTCGAGGGTCTCCGTCAACACGAGCGGCTGCCGGACAATCAGGCGCAACGTCTCGGTCGGGAAGCTTTTCTCGATGGGCTGCTTGTTGATGATGATCTGGCCCTTGCCGGGCCGGAGGAAAACACGGGCCGTGGAGGTCTTGCGACGGCCGGTGCCGTAGAACTGATTCGCTGCTGCAATCGCCAAGTTACGCAACCTCGCCAGACTTCAACTGCTGTGGTTTCTGTGCCGCATGCGGATGCTTGTCACCCGCATACACCTTCAACTTTCCATACATCGCGCGACCGAGCTTCGTCTTCGGCAACATGCCGTACACCGCTTCTTCCACGATGCGGATGGGCTTCTTGACGCGCACATCCTTCAAGCGCTCTTCACGCAGGCCGCCTTCATAGCCCGAGTGCTGACGATAGATCTTCTGTTCTTCCTTCTTGCCGGTGAGCTTGACCGAGGCCGCGTTCACGATGACGACGTGGTCGCCGGTGTCGAGAAAGGGCGCCCATGTCGCCTTGTGCTTGCCCTGCAAGAGACGAGCCGCCACGCTGGCGATGCGTCCGAGGACCTGACCTTTTGCGTCGATGACGTGCCACTGCCGCTCAATCGTCTTGGCAGATGGTGTAAACGTGCCCATGCATTCCCTTTCGGCCGTATCCAGAGGACGGCAAACCGAAAGGATATCGGCCGGGCGGTAAAAAGTCAATATTCACAGGTACTTGTCGCCCTTGCGGAACCCGTTACAGAACTGTCAGGCGGCTGCCTAAACGCGTGGGTCGAATCGAGGTCGGCCAAGCCTAGCACCATCGGGTACACCCGTGTAAACAGCCCGGCCGCAAATCTGGCATCAGGCTTGCGGAGGTCCGGCGTGGATATGCGATTCCCCCGTCTCTTTCGTCCGCCGGTTGTGGGCCTCGACATCGGGTCCGACGCCGTGAAAGCCGTGGTTTTGCGGCGATCTCGCGGCGCGTGGAGCCTGGTTGGCGCCGCCGAGGCGCCGATGCCCGAGACGGGAACTTCAGACCCGGAAGGCACTGTCGACGCTCTCAGGCAGGTCTTCGATACCCTTCGCGTCCGCCGAGGCCGCATCGCGGCCGCGCTGTCGGGACATGCCGTCATCGTGAAGCGGCTCTCCCTGCCGGCGATGAACGACGCGGAGTTGGCCGAGGCGATTCCGTGGGAGGCCGAGCAGTACATCCCGTTCGACTTGGCGGAGGTGCAACTCGACTATCAGGTCCTGCCCCCGGACCCCAACCGCAACACGACCGAGGTGCTGTTGGTCGCCGCCAAAAAGGAACGCATCGAAGAACGTGCAGAGGTGATCGTGCGGTCCGGACGACAGCCGGTGATTCTCGACCTCGAGGCATTCGCGCTCGTCAACGCTTACGAAGCGAATCACGCTGATCGAAACGACCCACTGACAGTTTTGGTGCATGCCGGACGCACCGGCACGATCGTGTGTCTGCTCGAGCGCGGCCAGCTCGTGCTGACGCGCGATATTGCCCTGGGCGGCCAGACCCACACCGACGCGCTCATGCGGGATCTCGACGTGGAAGCCGCCACGGCCGAGCGGCTCAAGCACTCCGGCCGACCCCTGGTGCCGGGAGTGGATCCCGCCCAAGTGACCGCGATCCTTGCGGACGTGACCACGCAACTGGTCGCGGAGATCAGCAAGAGCATCGATTTCTACCGGACCACCGCGCCCGTCGAACGGATCAGCCGGATCGTGCTGTCCGGGGGCGCGTGCGAGGCAGAAGGCCTGTCCGCGCAACTCGGTGCCGAGTTCGAGGCGCCGGTGGAGGTGCTCGATCCATTCCTGAAGATTGCCCGCGCGGGCCGTCGTCCTGCGGCCATTGACGGAGCCGGTCCGAGCTATGCCGTGGCCGTCGGACTCGCCATGCGTCAGGACGGTGCCGCGTGATCCGCGTCAATCTCCTGGGTGCGGTGCCGCGCGCGCCACGTCGCGCGTGGCTGCCCGCGGACCAGAAGTCCGCTGCGGCGGGTCTCGTGCTGCTGCTCGGCACGGCCTCGGGCGTGGGTGGCTGGTGGTGGCAGATTGCGCGCGACCAGGCGGTCGTTGACGCCGAGATCGTTTCCGCGCAGGCGGACTTGACGCGGTTGAAGAGTGTGGCGAGCCTCGTGGACCGAGCCGTGGCGCGCAAACTGGAACTGACCGAGCGCCTCGGACTGATCGACCGCCTGCACCGCACGCAGCGCGATCCGGTCGAATTGCTGCAGACCATCAGCCGCAGCCTGCCCGACGGACTGTGGCTGCTCGAGTTGAAGCAGGTTGGGAACGCCGTACAGATCGAGGGCCGCGCGATGTCCCTGACCGCGCTCACCGATTTTGTCGAGCGGTTGCAGACGTCCGGACGATTCGCGCGTCCCGTCGATATCGTGACCACCAACATGGAAACCGTGCAGGACGCCTCCGTGGTGCGTTTTGCGCTGAAAGCGTCGGCGCAGTAGTCATGGCGAAGAGCTTCCACGAATTCAGCATCAAGACGCAGATCGCGATCTTCGCGCTGCTGTCGCTGACCACCGTCGGCGCGGCTTGGCAGGTGCTGATCGGACCCGCGCGCGCCGAGCTGGCAACGCGCCGCGCGCGTCTCGAGGGGCTGCAGTCGGACGTGGCCCGCGCGTCGGCGACGGCCACGCGGCTGCCCCAACTGGAACGTGAAATCGCCGGCCTCGAGAAATCCCTGGTGGCCACGACCGCCGTGTTGCCAGACGAGAAAGACGCGCAGGATGTGCTTCGACAGCTGCACGAGATGGCGAGCGAGTCGGCGTTGTCGCTGAGCAGCTTCACGCCGAAGGCCGTGGCGGACAAACCGCAGTATTCGGAATGGCCGATCGAACTGGGACTCGAAGGTAACTATCACGACCTCGGCCGTTTCTTCGATCGCGTGTCGGAGCTGCCGCTGCTGGTGTCGGTCTCGAACCTGCACCTGACCGCCCACCAGCAACCGGGTGGGCAGGGCAGCTTGACCGCAAGCTGCACCGCGACCACCTACGTGTTCCACCGCGAGGCTGATCACCCGGCCGCGCCGGCGGCCACGGCCAATGGGGGGAAGGGATGACCCGCCTCCGCACCGTAATTGCCGCCGCCTGCTGCCTGGCGTTGGCTGCATCGCCGCTGGCAAGCGCCCATGCGGCGGCGCAGGCGCCAACCGGCGCGCCTGCGGCGCCGATTCGCGTCGGCTCGCGCGTTGGCGAGACGCCGACGACGTACGACGATGGTGGCCGCCGGGATCCATTTGTGAGTCTGATCGTGCCCAAGGTGACGCCGGTCGGGAAGCCGGCGCCGGGCCGCGCGAGGCCGGGCGCGGGGCTGGGTTCGGTCTCGGTGTCCGACGTGATCGTCAAGGGCCTCATGCGGAGCGGGACCACGCTGATCGCATTGCTGCAGGGCCCGGACGGACGCACCTACATGGCGAAGCGGCATGACCAATTGCAGGACGGCGTGGTGGCGCGCATTGACGCCGACGCCGTCGTGTTCACCGAACGCTCGGCCGATGCGGCCGGCGTTGTTCGCGCGCGTGATGTTCGTAAGCCATTGCGACCAGTGGTATCGGGAGGCGAGTTATGAGTTGGGGATGGGCGCGTTCGGGTGCAGCCCTCTGCATGGCGGTCGCACTGTTGGCTTCGGTGACGGCAGCCGGCCGGGAGCAGCAGCCGGTGAAGAAGTATTCCGGCGCGCCGATGGACCTGGACCTGCAGGGCGCGGATCTGCGCATGGTGCTGCGCACGTTCGCGGAAACGAACAAGCTCAACATCGTCATCGATCCCACGGTGCAGGGCACGGTAGACATCAAGCTGACGGCGGTGCCGTGGGATCAGGCCCTCGACATTATTCTGCGGGGCGCCAAGCTGGGCTATGTCGTGGAGGGCACGGTGGTCCGGGTGGCGCCGTTGACCGTGCTGGCGGAGGAAGAGGCGGATCGCCGCAAGCTGACCGACGCGCAGGCGCTGGCGGGCACGCTGGAACTCAAGACCTATGCGCTCAGTTACGCTCAGGCGGCCAATCTGGAGCCGCTCCTCAAGTCTGCCGTGCTGTCGCAGCGCGGCGAGATCCGCGTCGACGAGCGGACGAACACGCTGATCATTCGCGATCTGTCCGACCGGTTGACCGCGGCCGCGGCGCTGATTGCCACGCTCGATCGCGCGGAGCCCCAGGTCGAGATCGAAGCGCAAATCGTCCAGACCACGCACGACGCCGCGCGCGAGCTGGGCGTGCAATGGGGCGTGAACGGGCGCGTGGCGTCCGAGCTCGGCAACACGACCGGCCTCGCGTTCCCCAACAACGGCGCGGTGAATGGCCGCGTGGGCACGCAGTCGCCGAACGATCCGCGCGCGAGCGCGCTCGAAACAACGGCCACAGCGGTGAAGCTGCCGGTCTCGACGCCCACGAGCGCCCTCGGCCTGACGATGGGCGCAATCAATGGCGCGTTCGGTCTGGACCTGGCGCTGTCCGCGCTCGAGCGCAAGGGGCAGGGCAAGATCCTGTCGACGCCGCGGGTCACCACGCAGAACAACCACGAAGCGGAGATGACGCAGGGCGTTCAGATTCCCATTCAGACCGTGGCGAACAACACGGTCACCGTGCAGTTCAAGGACGCGGCCCTCAAGCTGAAGGTGACGCCGCAGATCACGGCGGCCAACACCGTGATCATGCAGATCGAGCTGGAGAACGCGACGCCCGATTTCACGAAATCGATCAACAACATTCCGCCGATCGACACGCAGCGCGCGCTGACGCGCGTGCTCGTCGCCGATGGCGCCACCACGGTCATCGGCGGCATCGTCGTCAGTCAGGACCAGTCGTCGAGGGAAAAGACGCCGGGGCTGGGCAACATGCCGCTCCTCGGCTGGCTGTTCCGGCACGACACCGTGCAGAAGCAAAGCCGCGAGCTGCTGATCTTTATCACCCCACGCATTCTCCGGAGTCAGCCATGAGCGCACCTGTCTTTCAAATCCTGCGGGCCAGCCTGGTGCTGTGCCTGGCCACGCTGCCAGGATGCGCAGCGGCCGTTCGGACGGATTCGGCCAGTTCGTACCTGATCATTGACGCGCTGGAGGCAGCGTCCGGTGCGAAGCCCGACACGTTCACCGGCGCGCTGGCGTCGGACGTGTCGACGAAGGGGACCATCTATGAAGATCTCGCGAAAGTGACCCTACAGCTCGGCATGAAGGATCCGGGTACCGCCACGACACCGACGACGCCATCGAGCGCCAACTACATCACGATCACGCAGTATCACGTAAGTTTCGTCCGCAGCGACGGACGCAATACGCCTGGCGTCGATGTGCCCTACGCATTCGATGGTGCGGCGACCGTGACCGTCGGCGCCTCGGTGACGACGGCCGTCGTGCCGCTCGTACGGGTTCAGGCCAAGGAAGAAGCGCCGCTCAAGGCCCTCGTCGGTGGGAACGGCGCCATTGCCATTTCGACCATCGCGGAGGTGACGTTCTACGGCAAGGATCAGGCGGGGCGCGCGGTGAGCGTGGTGGGGCATATCTCGGTGAACTTTGCCGACTGGGGCGATCCGTCATGACATTTCGACAATGGGCAATTGCCGCGAGCACGGCTCTCGGCGTCGCCGGTTGCACGTTGGGCAAGCCGAGCGTTCCATCGCTGAGTGGGCCGTCGGTGATGAGCCTGTCGCTCGTCGTCACGGCGTCGCCGGCTTTGCTGGCGCGAGGGGACAGCACGCCCTCCGTCATCACTGTGATGGCGCGCGACGCTAATGCGCAGCCGATACCGAACCTTGGCCTCCGGATGGACCTGAAGGTCGGTGGCGTCCTCAGCGATCTCGGCACGCTGTCGGCGCACAACGTCTTCACCGGCGCCAACGGTACCGCAAGCGTGACCTACACGGCGCCGCCGGTCGCCGGCTTTGGTATCACCAACGAGGCCACCGTGCAGGTGGTGGCCACCGCCCTCGGCTCCGACTACGCGAATGCCACGGGGAGCGCCGTGAGCGTGCGACTCGTGTCACCCGGCGTGATCCAGCCGTCGGGCATTCTGGTGCCGACGTTCGCATACCTTCCGCAGAAGCCGCGGGTCTTCGATGTCGTCAAATTCCTCGGTGTCGTTGAACTGCCGCCTGGCCGCCAGATCGTCAGTTGGAAATGGGATTTCGGCGACGGCGAGACCAAGACCACAACGACCTCCGACACCACACACGACTACGTCGTGGACAAGACCTACCTGGTCACGTTGACCGTGACCGACAACCTCGAGCGGACCGGGACCGTGACCCTGGCCCTGACGATCTATCCGTGAATTTGGAGAAGGACGGATGACCAACGTGTCGCAAGGAGCCTTCAGCGTGATTGCGGAGCGATTTCGGCGAGCCGGTCAGGCGGACCGGGCGGTGGACGTCTGCCGCGAGGGGCTCGCCCTCTATCCCGAGCATCTGTCCGCGCGCGTCACGCTCGGGTGCGCGCTGATGGATCTCGGGCAGGACCTCGAAGCGCACAAGGAACTGCAGGCCGTGTTGAGGCGCGCCCCCGACAATCTTGCGGCCATTCGAGGCTTGGCGGAGTTGCACGCGCGCGGGGTTGAAGGGCAGGACGCGCAGGATGCCCAGGACGCGCAGGTCGCCCGGGAAGTGATGGACGCCGAGGACGCGCGGGTTGCGCTGGACGCGCAGGCAGGACCGGACCCGCAGGTCCCGCTCGACCCGGAGACCGCGCTGGATCCGCCGGTTGCGCTGGACCCGTTGGTCACCGCCGATGAGCCGTTCGCGACGGCGCCGGCCGTCAGTCTTGCAGCACCGGCAAAGCTTGAGGAGCTGCAGTTCGCAATCGAAGATGTGATCGGGCTCGATCCCTGCCTGGATCCGGAACTTGATCCCGTCATGGATTCGGACTCGGAATTGGATCCCTACATGGAGCCGCAGTCAATGTCGGTGTCCAGCCCCGAGGCGGTGCCGGCGCCGGATGTCGCCTCAGGAGCCATTGCCGAGCTCGATGTCTGGTTGATCCGCATCCGTGCACGACGATCGGAGTTGCTGTCAGAATACGCAGCCAGCTGACGCTGGCTGCATGCCGACATCGACCGCCCCCTTTCCCTTCACTGCGCGCCTCGCGCGCGTCCGCGCCCGCCTCGCGGAGGCCGGCGCCGACACGTTCGTCGTCACTGAACTCAACAACATCCGGTATCTGACCGGCTTTACGGGATCGGCGGGCATCCTGGTGGTGACCGCCGCCGACAGCCGCCTGCTGATCGATGGCCGCTACGACGAGGTCGTCCGCGAGGGTCAGCGATCGGGTGCGATCGCACCGATGGACGTGATTCGCGTCAGGAAATATGACCCGACGCTGATCGAGACCATCGCCGGCGGGGGCGGGCGCCGGCTGGCGTTTGAGGGCGATCACACGACCGTGGCCCAATATGGCCGCTGGGTGCACGGACTGCCCGGCGTGACGTTCACACCGGTCTATGACTGGGTCGAGTCGGGCCGCATCATCAAGGACGACGGCGAGCTGGCCCTGTTGCGGCGAGGCGGCCGGTTGCTGAGCGGTGTCGCGGAAGCCCTCGGACAGTGGGTCGCCATCGGAAGATCCGAGCGTGAAGTGGCGGGGGACATCGACGCGGCGATGCGCCGCGCCGGGTTCGAGAAGCCGGCCTTCGACACCATCGTGGCCACGGGCTCGAACAGCGCCTATCCCCATGCGAGACCTACAGATAAGACCATTCGGAATGGCGACCTCGTGTTGCTGGACTTTGGCGGGGTGTTAGAAGGATACTGCGTGGACTTAACCCGGATGGCTGGTGCCGGCCGGGTGGGGGCGGATGGCCAATCCTTATATAGGGCGGTCCGCCAGGCGCAGGACGCGGCGATCGCGGCGGTTCAACCGGGAAGTCTCACCACCGGTGTGGATCAGGCCGCACGGCAAGTTCTTGAGCAGCAACAACTTGGAAGCGCATTCGTCCATGGCACGGGCCATGGGTTGGGCTTGGATGTGCACGAGGCGCCGAGGGTGGGTCCCGGAGACCCGTCCGAGGCGGTTCGGCTGGAACCTGGCATGGTCGTGACGATTGAACCGGGGGCGTACGTCGTGGGTCTCGGTGGCGTCAGGCTGGAGGACGATGTGCTTGTGACGGTAGAGGGGCGCGAGGTATTGACCACGGCACCCAAAGACCTCCTGATTGTCTGACCCCTATGAATCTGGACGACATCAAAGACATCCTCAACCTGGTCCGTGAGCACGATCTCGCGGAGTTCGAATACGAGCAGGACGGCCTCAAGCTGCGCGTCAAGAAGGCCGGGCATGAGGTGGTGTACGCGGCCCTTCCGGCCCCGGCCGCTCAACCCGCCGCCGGGCCCGTGGCCGCGCCGGCCGCCGCCGCGCCGCCGCCCACGCCGATCGAACCCGAGGGCGTGGATCTGGCCGTGATCAAGGCGCCGCTCGTCGGCACCTTCTACGCCGCCGCCGAGCCGGGCGCCCGGCCGTTCGCCAACGTCGGCGACGTGGTCCGGAAGGACCAGGTGCTCTGCATCATCGAAGCGATGAAGCTCATGAACGAGATCAAGTCCGACTGCGACGGCGAAGTGTCGGCCGTGTATGTGCAGAACGGCCAGGCCGTGCAGTTCGGCGAACGTCTCTTTGCCATCAGGCTAACGTAGGGCGGAACGCCGTTCCGTCGAGCGAGCGAGGCATATGTTCAAGAAGATTCTGATCGCGAACCGCGGCGAAATTGCGCTCCGGGTCATCAGCGCCTGCCGTGAGATGGGCATCAAGACCGTCGCGGTGTATTCGGAGGCTGACGAGCATTCGCTGCACGTGCGGTTCGCCGACCAGGACGTGTGCATCGGGCCGGCGCGCAGCGCCGACAGCTACCTCAGCGTGCCGGCCATCATCAGCGCCGCGGAAATCACGGGCGCCGACGCCATCCACCCCGGCTACGGGTTCTTGTCGGAAAGCGCGTACCTCGCGGAAGTGTGCGAGGCGTGCCACATCAAGTTCATCGGTCCGGACCCCAACGCCATCCGGCTGCTCGGGGACAAGGCCCGCGCCCGGCGCGCGATGAAGAAAGCCGGTGTCCCGGTGCTGCCGGGCAGCGACGGTCCGCTGCAGAGCGAAGAACAGGCCATCAAGGTGGCCAAGGAAATCGGTCTGCCGGTCATCATCAAGGCGGTGGCCGGCGGCGGCGGCCGCGGCATGCGCATCGTCCATTCGCTGGACGATCTGGCGAAGAACGTGAAGATGGCGACGCGCGAAGCGGAAGCCGCGTTTGGCAACGGCGACGTGTATCTTGAGAAGTACGTGGTCGCGCCGCGCCATATCGAGATTCAGGTGATGGGCGACCATCACGGCAACGTCGTGCACCTCGGGGAGCGCGAGTGTTCGATCCAGCGGCGTCACCAGAAGCTGCTGGAAGAGGCGCCCTCGGTCGCGATCACCGAGAAGCAGCGCCGCCGGCTGGGCGCCACGGTGGTGGATGCGGCCAAAGCCGTGCAGTATTCGAACGCCGGCACGTTCGAGTTCATCATGGACCAGACGGGCCATTTCTACTTCCTCGAAGTGAACACGCGTCTGCAGGTGGAGCACCCGGTCACCGAGTGCATCACCGGCATTGACATCGTGAAGGAACAGATCCGGGTGGCCGCCGGCGAGCGCCTGTCGGTCCGCCAGAGCGACATCGAGTTTCGCGGCCACGCCATCGAATGCCGCATCAACGCCGAGGATCCCGATACATTTGTGCCGAGTCCCGGCGTCATTCATGCGTTCAGCACCCCGGGCGGCCCGGGCGTTCGCGTGGACACCTACGCGCATTCCGAATGCACGGTGTCGCCGTACTACGATTCGCTGGTGGCCAAGATCATCACGTGGGGCCGCGACCGCAACGAAGCCATCGCCCGCATGCGCCGCACGCTGGAAATGACCGTGGTCGACGGCATCAAGACGACCATTCCGCTGCAACTCAGGATTCTGGCCGAGCCCGATTTCGTGGCCGGCAAGCTGAGCACGGCGTTCATGGAACGTTTTGCGCAGCCGGATGCGGCTGCGGCGGCAAAGAAACTTGCCGAGTCTGCCTAAGCTTTACGCCATTCTCGATATCGACGCGCTGACCGCGCGCGGGCTCCAGCCGCGCGCCGTGCTCGACGCGTGGCTCGACGCCGGCATTCGCCTCATCCAGCTGCGCGCCAAGACGATGGCGAGCGGGCCATTGCTGGCACTGGCGGAGGATCTGGCCGGGCGCGCGCGCGATGCGGGCGCCACGTTCATCCTGAATGATCGCGCTGACATCGCCCTGCTCGCCGGCGCCGACGGCGTGCACGTGGGCCAGGGCGATCTGGCGCCGCATCACGTTGCGGTCTTTCGTCCTCGCGGAACTCGGAGCCGCGGGGCTTCAGCCCCGCGGGACAACTTTCTCATTGGTCTCTCCACCCATACCCTCGATCAACTCCGGGCCGGTCTCGCCGAACCGGCTGACTACCTGGCGATCGGCCCGGTGTTCGAGACGTCGACCAAAGCGGCCGCGGACCCGGTCGTCGGAGTGGCCATGGTGCGCGAGGCGGCCCGGGCGGCGGGGACCCGCCCGTTGGTGGCCATTGGCGGGATCACGCTGGGCACGGCGCTGCAGGTGCTCGAGGCGGGGGCCACGTCGGTGGCCATCGTTTCAGACTTATTGGTGGGCGATGTGGGCCGGCGAGCGCGGCAGTATGTCGACGCGATTTGTCAATAAAACCGGGCGCTGTCTCGTATAATCGCGAGGCTTTCGCCCCAAGACGCGCCTGCTGCGTCGGGTTTGTAAGCGTTCACACGAAAGAGAGAGGGAGAGAATGGCTGGCTCATTGTTTCGAACCAAGTCGATCGAACGCCTCATGGCCGACGGCGAGGGCACTGGCGAAGGAACCCTGAAGCGAACCCTGGGGGCCATGTCGCTGATTGCCCTGGGCATCGGGGCCATCATCGGCGCAGGTCTGTTCGTGCGGACCGCCGCGGCGATCGCTGAGCGGGCCGGCCCGTCAGTGACGATCGCGTTCCTCGTCGCCGGGCTCGGGTGCGCGTTCGCCGGACTCTGTTACGCCGAATTCGCCTCGATGATCCCGATCGCCGGCAGCGCCTACACGTACTCCTACGCCACCATGGGCGAGCTGGTCGCGTGGATCATCGGCTGGGACCTCGTGCTGGAATACGCCGTCGGCGCCGCCACCGTGGCGATCGCCTGGGCCGAGTACTTCAACAAGGTCCTCGAGTACGTCGGATTGAACGTCCCATGGGTCTGGTGCCATTCACCGCTGGAACATCTGGCGAGCGATCCCACGGTGCACGGGTATATGAACATTCCCGCGGTCGGGATTCTCCTGGTCCTGTCGCTGTTGCTGATTCGCGGCACGCAGGAGTCGGCGTTCGTGAACAGCCTGATCGTCGTCACGAAGGTCGCGATCGTGATCGCCGTGATCACCATCGGCTGGGGCTTCATCAACCCGGCCAACCACACGCCTTTCATTCCGGCGGCGACGACCTACACCACGCATGAAGGCATCACGCATCAATACGGCGGCATCATGGGCATCCTCGGCGCGGCCGGCGTGGTGTTCTTTGCGTTCATCGGCTTCGATGCCGTATCCACCGCGGCGCAGGAAGCGAAAAATCCGAAACGCGACATGCCGATCGGTATTCTGGGGTCGCTGGTCATCTGCACGATCCTGTATGTGCTGTTCTCCTACGTGCTGAGCGGCGTGGCCACGGTGGACGACTTCCGCACGGCGGGACGGGAAGCGTCGGTCACCTTCGCGATTTCGAAGTACATGATCGGCTACGAGTGGCTCGGCAAATCGGTGACGATCGCCATTCTGGCGGGGTTCTCGTCGGTGATTCTTGTGATGCTGCTCGGACAGTCGCGCGTCTTCTACTCGATGAGCCGGGACGGCCTCGTGCCGAAGGTGTTCTCGGACACGCATCCCAGGTTCAAGACGCCGTACAAGTCCAACATGCTGTTCTTCGTGTTCACGGCGCTCTTTGCCGCCTTCATTCCGGGCGACATCGTCGGCGAGATGACCAGCATCGGCACGCTGTTCGCGTTCATGCTGGTGTGCACCGGCGTGTGGATCATGCGCGTGCGGCGGCCGGACCTGGCTCGCGGGTTCACCGTCCCCATGCTGCCCGTGGTGGCGGTGCTCGGCATTGCCGTCTGCGGCGCCATGATCTACGGGCTCGGCTGGACCAACTGGCTGCGGCTCGGCGTGTGGCTGGCGATCGGGCTGGTGTTCTATTTCAGCTACGGCATCCGTCACAGCAAGCTGTCGGCTGAGCGATAGTCGAGGCCGCCGGGCTGATGCCCGGCGGCGACGTCCGCGCAGGCGGAGGGCTTGAGCGCTTCCGCGAAGTACAATTACCGTCCGTGACTGCCACTCGTCTCGACGGTAACCTTTGCGCAACGGCGATCCGCGGTGAATTGACGCCCCGGGTCGCCGTTTTTGCGTCTGCCCACGGCCGCGCGCCGTCCCTGCACATCCTGCTCGTCGGCGATGACCCGGGGTCTCAGGTGTACGTGCGCAACAAGGAGCGCGCGTGCATCGAGACGGGCCTCCATGTCACCGTGCACCGCATGAGCGCGTCATCGACGCGCGAGCAGGTGCTGGGGCTGGTGCACCAGTTGAACGCGGACGCTGGCTGCGACGGCATCCTCGTCCAGGCGCCGCTGCCCGCGGCGCTCGGCAAGGCGGCGACACAGGACGTGTTCGACGCCATCGACCCGGGCAAGGACGTTGACGGGTTTCATCCGACGAATGTCGGGTTGCTGGTACAGGGCCGGGCGGTGCTGGCGCCGTGCACGCCGACCGGCGTCATCGAGCTGCTCGAGCGCTCGAAGATCGCGATCGGGGGCACTCGCTCGGTGGTCATCGGGCGCAGCGAGATCGTTGGCAAGCCGATGGCGCTCATGCTGCTGCAGCGCGATTCCACGGTCACAATCTGCCACTCCCGCACGAAGAATCTGCCGGCGGTGACGCGCGACGCGGACCTGCTCGTGTCGGCGATCGGCCGTCCCGGATTCGTGACGGCCGACATGGTGAAGCCCGGCGCCACGGTGGTCGACGTCGGGATCTCGCCGACCTCCGATCGTCAGCTGGTCGTATCCCTCTTTGGCGAGGGCTCGGCGCGACTCGCGAGCTTCGACAAGAAGGGCACGACGGTCGTCGGTGACATCCATCCCGGCGTGTGGGACGTGGCGGGGGCGATGACGCCCGTGCCCGGCGGCGTCGGTCCGCTCACGATCGCGCTGCTGCTCAAGAACACACTCGTGGCGGCAGAGAGCCGAGCAGGTCGGTAAGCCGATCCACCTGGCGGTTGGTGTCGTCGGGCGTACCCGACGTGTCGATCACGTCGACCGCCGCTCCAGCCGCCTGCGCGCGTTTCAGCTTCTCCTCAAACGGCAACTGCGACACGATGCGTGCCTCGGCCTCGGCGGCCGACAGGCCGCGCTTCTCCAGGCGTTCGCGCTGCTGCTCGGGCCGGCAGGACGTGAGGAGGATCCGATCGAACGTGCCGAGATGGTTCGTTTCGAAGAGCAGCGGAATGTCGGCAATGCCGAACGGCGCGTTGCGCAGTTGCCCGAACCAATCGTCGATGGCGCGATAGACCAGCGGGTGGATGATCGCTTCCAGATCGGCGCGCGCCCGCGCATCGAGAAACACCGCGTCGCCGAGCGCCTTACGGTCGAGCGTGCCGAAGCGTGCGAGCACTGCGTCGGCGCCGGGGGTGCCCGGCGCGATGACGTCGCGCGCGAGCCGGTCGGCGTCGATGACCGGCGCGCCGTGGCCCGCGAAGCGGGTCAGACAGTGACTCTTGCCGGTGGCGATGCCACCGGTGAGCGCCACGCGCAGTGGACGCGGACGCATGCTAGCCGGCGGTATCGATCGCGACGGGTGGCACGGGCGTCTCGGGCAGGGCGGGGATCTCCGACTCGTTGTCGGTGGCCGGGGTAATCCGCTCCTCAACGAAGGTGTTCCACTCGTGGCAATGCGGGCACTGCCACAGCAGTTCGGTGCTGCGGTAGCGGCATCGGATACACAGGTGCGGATCGAGGTAGAAGACGGACGTCCGCGTGATCTCCACGTAACGGGCGACCTGTTCGCTCGGCAGCTTGAGCGCCTCGAGCGTGTTCCAGATGGCCTGGTGGATGGCCAGCGCATGCGGGTTGTGTTCGAGCGCCTCGAACACCAGCTCGAGCGCTTTCTGGGCATCGCCGCGTGACGTCAAATGCGCGGCGAGCGCCACTCGCGCGCGCCAGTCGCGCGCGGTGCCCTGGATCAGCCGGCGGCAGAGTTGCTCGAACCGTCCCGGCCCGTTGAGCGTGCCGTAGGCGCGCTCCAGCCGGTCGAACGCGAGGTACGCTCGCTCGGGCGCCACCTCGATCATGGTTTCCCAGATCTTGATCGCGGCGGCGGTGTCGTTCTGCAGGAGACGCACGTCGCCAAGATGCAGGTACGCCGGTACGACCAGGCGGTCGAGCTCGATCGCCGCCGAGAACCGCCTGGCGGCCTCGTCGAGCTGATGCTGCCCGAGCGCCTGCAGACCGATTTCGTGTTCGAGGAACGCGAGGATCGCCTGCGACCGCGGCTGCTCGGGCCGTCCCGCGAGCGCGGCGAGCCGCTGGCGCGTGGAGTACGCCTCCTGCCACTGATGCTGCTCTTCCTGCAGCTTCTCGAGATTCGCCAGCGCCGCTTCGTTGTCGGGATCGAGCTTCAGCACCTCGGTGAAGGCCGAGGTCGCCCGGTCGATGAAGCCGCCACGCCGGAAGTCGAGACCGAGACAGAGCAGTACGTTGGCGTGCTCGACGCGATCGAGGCGCGGCCGCTGCAGGAGCGCCTGATGTTCCTGCACCGCGCGCCCGACCTGGCCCTTCTCACGATACAGGTTGCCGAGCACGAGCTTGACTTCGAGCGCGCCGGGGTCGATCTTGGCGGCCTTCTCCAGCTCTTCGATGGCCGCGTCCACCTGGTTGGCCACCAGGAAGTTCAACCCGAGGATGAAGTGCGGGACCTGGCGCACGCGGCGACGATCGATCCACCGGCCCTCGACGAGCTTGTAGCGCTCCCACGCCTTGCCCGCCGCGAGGCCGGCGAGTAACGCGATGAGCACGCCGATCAGAAGGAAATAGGGCTGCATGGGCTACCTAAACTGCGCAAGGACATCATCCCATTGCCCGCGGGCCCTGAGCACGGCTTCGATGAACTCGCGCACGGCGCCCTGTCCGCCGGCATGCCAGCTGACAAAGTGCGCGACCGCGGCCACTTCGGCGGCCGCGTCGGCCGGGGCGGCCGACAATCCCACCGCGCGGAGCACCGGCAGATCCACGAGGTCATCGCCCATGTAGGCGACTTCGCCGGCCGTCAGCCCGTGTTGCGACAGGATGTCGGCGAGCGCCGCGCGCTTGTCGGCGACGCCTTGGATGGCCACGGCCATCCCGAGTTCCTGGACGCGGGCCGCGGTGGCTTCCGAGTGGCGCGCCGACAGCACGCCCGTCATCAACCCGGCGCGTTGCGCCCAGACCAGCGCCGCGCCGTCGCGGATATGGAACCGTTTCATTTCGGCGCCGGACGCATCCACGTTAACGCTGCCGTCGGTGAGCACGCCGTCCACATCGAAAAGCAGGAGTCGGACAGTGGCGGCGCGTTCGCCGAATTCCCTCGCGCTGACGGGGGCCATGGGTCAGACGATCCGCGTGCGCAACAGGTCGTGCAGGTGCACCACGCCGATGATCTGGCGCGCGCGATCGACGACGACGAGCGAGGTGATCTTGCGCTGTTCCATTTGCTGCAGGGCCTCGGCCGCGAGCACGGTGGGCAGGATGGCCACGGGGTCCTTCGTCATGATGTCTTCGGCGCGCCGCTCGAGGATGTTGGTGCCCTTCGTCAGGTGCCGCCGCAGGTCGCCGTCGGTCACGATGCCGGCAAGCCGGCCGTCGGCGTCCACCACGCACGTCATGCCGAGGAGCTTGCTCGACATTTCCTGGATGACGCCGGCCATCGGGGTGGCGGGTGAGACGCGCGGCACCAGGTCGCCGCCGTGCATGAGGGCTTCCACGCGCATGAGCTTCTTGCCGAGCCGCCCGCCCGGGTGCAGATTGGCGAAATGCTCCTGCTGAAATCCTTTGCGTTTCGAGAGCGCCATCGCCACCGCGTCGCCCAGCGCGAGGGCCGCGGTGGTGCTGGCCGTCGGCGCGAGGTTCATCGGGCATGCTTCTTCGGCCACGTGGCAGCTCAGCGAAATATCCGCGGCCTCGGCCAGAGTGGACGTGTCATCGCCCGTGATGGCGATCAGCCGGGCGCCGGTGCGCCGGATGGACTCGACGAGCCGGACCAGCTCCTCTGTTTCGCCGCTGTGCGACAACGCGATCACCACGTCATCGTCACGCACCACGCCGAGATCGCCGTGGATGGCTTCGGCCGGATGCAGAAAATACGCGGCCGTGCCGGTGCTCGAGAGCGTCGCGGCGAGCTTGCGCGCGATGATGCCGGACTTGCCCATGCCCGAGAGGACCACGCGGCCGGCGCACGAGTTCAGCATCTCGACCGCGGCGGGGAAGCGGGCGTCGAGCTGCGGAATCAGGCCGAGAATCGCCCGGGCTTCGGTGTCGAGCACTTCGCGGGCGAGCGACAGGCTGTCGGCGGCGATCTGGAGGTTCTTGTCGGTCACGATGCGGACGACCTCGTTTTGACAACATCATTGATGCGCACGAGCCGGTCGAGCAAGGCCGGCAGCAGAGCCAGCGCGAGGGCGTTCTGCGCGTCGCTCTTCGCCCGTTTCGGATCCTCGTGCACTTCGAGAAAAACGCCATCCACGCCGGCGCCCACGCCGGCGCTGGCGAGCGGCTCGATGTACTCGGCCAGCCCCGCCGTGACGCCGTCGCCGCCGCCCGGAAGCTGGAGGCTGTGCGTCACGTCGAACACCACGGGAACGCCGAGCCCGCGCATCATCGGAAAGGCGCGCATGTCGACCACCAGGTTGTTATAGCCGAAGGTGTAGCCGCGCTCGGTCAGAAAGACGCGGTCGTTGCCCGCGTCGGTCGCTTTCTTCAGCGCGTGTTTCATGTCGAGCGGCGCCAGAAACTGACCCTTCTTCACATTGACCACCCGGCCGGTCTTCGCCGCGGCGACGATCAGGTCGGTCTGGCGCGACAGGAAGGCGGGAATCTGCAGCACGTCGACGACCTCGGCCGCTGGCGCGGCCTGCGAGACGTCGTGGATATCGGTGAGCACGGGCACGCCGATTTCCTTCTTGACGCGTGCCAAGGTCTTCAGCCCGTCATCCAGTCCGGGTCCGCGAAACGATGTGAACGAGGTGCGGTTCGCCTTATCGAACGATGCCTTGAACACGTACCCGACGCCGGCGCGCTTCGCGATGTCGGCGATCCTGCCGCCCAGTTCCACCGCGTGGTCGGGGCTTTCGATGACGCACGGGCCGGCGATCAGCACGAGCCCGCGCTCGCCGAGGACGACACCGGGCGCGATCGCGACGTGACGGACATCAGAGATCACTTGACAACCTCATTGCCCAACTGCCGCGTGGCCGCATTGCCCCTTGGCCCCTCTGCCTCTTTGGCCGTTTGCAGGAGTTTACGTTTGTGCGCGGCTTCAATGAACCCGGCAAACAGCGGGTGCGGCGTGAGCGGCTTCGACTTGAATTCGGGGTGGAATTGCACGGCCAGGAAGCAGGGGTGCTCCGGAATTTCGACGATCTCAACGAACTTGCCGTCGGTGGAGCGGCCGACCACGCGCAGTCCTTTGTCGGTGAGCGCTTGTTCGTAGAGGCAGTTGAATTCGTAGCGGTGGCGATGACGCTCGGTGATCACGTTCGTGCCGTAGAGCCGCGCCGCGAGCGACCCGGGCACCAGTTGGCATTCGTAGCTGCCGAGGCGCATCGTGCCGCCGAGTTCGTCCACGCCGAGCAGATCGCGCAGCTTGTAGATGACCTTGTGGGGCGCGTCCTCCGTGACTTCCGTGGAATCCGCGTCCACCAAACCCGCGACGGCCCGGGCGAACTCCACGACGGCCCATTGAAAGCCGTAGCAGATGCCGAAGTACGGCGTGCCGGTGGTGCGTGAGTACTCGGCCGCCTTCATCATGCCGCGGCTGCCGCGGCCGCCGAAGCCCGGTCCGACCACAATCCCCATCGAGCCGTGCAGCAGTTGCTCGCCGCCGGGCTCTTCGAGCGCCTCGGCCTCCACAAATCGCAGGTCGACCTTCAGCTGGTGCTTGAAGCCGCCGTGATAGAGCGCTTCGATGATGCTCTTGTAGGCGTCCTTGTGTTCCACGTACTTGCCGACGAAGTGCACCGTGACGGTGTCCTTCGGGTTGCGGATGCGATCCACGAGCGACTTCCACGCGTCCATTCGCGCTTCGGTCACCGGCAGGCTCAGCCGCTTCAGCAGGATGCGATCCAGGCCTTCCTGCTGGTAGTACAGCGGCACTTCGTACACGCTCTTGACGTCCTGCGCCGTGATGACGGCTTCTTCATCGACGTCGCAGAACAGCGCGATCTTCCGCTTGATGTCATGGTCGAGCGGTTGCTCCGAACGGCAGAGCAGCATGTCGGGCGTGATGCCGATCGAGCGCAAGTCTCGCACGCTGTGCTGGGTGGGCTTGGTCTTCATCTCGCCGGCCGTGGCGATATAGGGCACGAGCGTGAGATGCACGTAGAGCGTGTTCTCCTTGCCCACGTCCTGCCGGAACTGGCGGATGGCTTCGAGGAACGGCAGACTCTCGATGTCGCCGACCGTGCCGCCGATTTCCACGAGCAGCACGTCCAGGTCGGTCGCGGCGCGCTTGATGCAGTCCTTGATCTCGTTCGTGATGTGCGGAATCACCTGCACGGTGCTGCCGAGGTAATCGCCGCGACGCTCCTTATTGATGACCGACTGGTAGATCTTGCCGGTGGTCCAGCTGCTCAGCCGCGTGGCGACCATGCTCGTGAACCGCTCATAGTGGCCGAGGTCCAGGTCCGTCTCCGCGCCGTCTTCCGTGACGTAGACCTCGCCGTGCTGGAACGGACTCATCGTCCCCGGATCCACGTTGATGTAGGGATCCAGCTTCTGCAGGGCCACTTTGTAGCCGTGTCCCTCGAGCAGGCACGCAATCGACGACGCCGCCAGTCCTTTGCCTAACGACGACACCACGCCGCCCGTCACGAAGATGTACTTTGTCTGCCGCTCGCTCATCGTTGCTGTCTCAGCGTCGCGAATAGTCCGCGCACGCGCTCCAAGTCTTCAGCCGTATCCACCCCAATGGACGTGCTGAGTGTCTTCACGCAGCGGATGCGGAAGCCATGTTCCAACACCCGCAGTTGTTCCAGGCTTTCGGCCTGCTCGAGCGGCGTCGGCGTGAGCGCGGCCAGCGCGAGCAGGAAGGTTCGGCGATACCCGTACAGTCCGAGATGCGCCCAGCGCGCGAGCTCCGCGTGGCCGGCCCGGAGGTGCGGGATCGGCGCCCGGGAAAAATACAGCGCCACGTCATGCGCGTCGACCACGACCTTCACCACGGCCGGATTCTCCGCATCATCATCGCCAAGCGGCCGGCGGACGGTGCTCATGACGTCCTCGGGGTGCTCGATCAGGGACTGCACGCACGCGTCGATCGCGCCGGCGTCGATCAGAGGCTCGTCGCCCTGGACGTTGATGATGATCTCACCGGAGAGCGCGGCGGCCACCTCGGCCAGGCGGTCGGTGCCGGTGCGGTGCCGGTCGCTGGTCATGACGGCCGTGCCGCCAAAAGCGTCCACCGCCTTGGCGATGCGCTCATCGTCGGTGGCGACCAGGACCGCGTTGACGCGCGTGGCCGCAGCGGCCCGGGCGTGAACGTGCTCAATCATGGGTTTCCCGTTGATGAGGGCGAGGGCCTTGCCGGGCAGACGAGTCGACCCGTACCGAGCGGGAACGATAGCGACAACTCTGGCGGACTGGATCGAATGAGGGAGCCCAGCAGGCAAAACGACGGGCACGGGGAATGTTACCGCAGTTCTTTGCTGTACGTGTCGTCCAAAGTCCAAGGTCCAAGGTCCAAGGTCCAAGGTCACTTGGCGTCCAGGGTTCTGATTGTCCAAGGTCCGTGGTCCCTGCCTCTGGACCTGAGCGTGTCGCGGGAGTAACCTTTTCGCATCGTCATGCGCCGAGTCGCCCTTGCGGTGTCCATCAGCGGTGTGTTGCTTCTCGCCGCGTGGGTGCAGGCGCCGGCGTCGACGTCGCGCGAGATCACGGGCCCCACGGCATCCGAGATCGACGCTGCCGAGCAGGCGGCGCAGTCGGTCGCGCCGGTCACCCGGCAGGTCGACGAGGAAGCCGACCGGCTTCGCCAGCGTCTGGCCGCTCGCGTGCCGTTCACGCCACCGGCGCGCGACCCGTTCAGGTTCAAGAGCAAGACGGGGTCAGAGCCCTTTTCCACAGATTCGCGGGAAAAGGGCTCTGACCCCGTTCTTTCCGCGCCGCTACCGGTTGCAGTGCCGACGCTGGTCGGTCTCACCGAGGACACGGTGGACGGTGTTGTGGTCCGTACCGCGGTGCTGTCGATGGGCGACGACCTGGCCATTGTGAAGGCCGGCCAAGCCTTTTCCCGATTCGTTGTTCGGTCGATCGGTCCGGCATCGGTTGAACTCGTGGACGTTACCAGCCCGAACAAGACCGTCACGACCATTACGATCCGCTAGCGCCTGCCATCGCGGAACTGCCGCCGAACCGGCAGGCGCACTTCAGTGGTTCCGGATTCCTTCCAGATATAATGTGGTGGT
>JAKALV010000215.1 GCA_021824055.1 Acidobacteriota bacterium | reverse complement strand
GTAGCCGTCAGTCCAAGGTTCAGGGTTCCACGTCCAAGGTCACTTGTTGTCCGCAGGTCCTGCTCGTGCTTCGTCCAATGTGGGCTGCGCTTGCACTTGAACCGAGGACCCCAGGACCCCAGGACCCGAGGACCCGAGGACCCGAGGACGACGAGTGACGTTGGACGTTGAACCTTGAACTGTGGACGACACTACACCGAACTAGAAACTGCTCTAGCACAACCACAGGCCGGCGGCTGGTGACAGCCGCCGGCCCGCCGTCGTCACTTGTGCCTGGCGACGTAGTCGAGCGCGAACTGCTTGAGCGTGGGCGATGACATGCCGATCATCACGGCTTCCGCCGTGGCTTTGTCCTCGGGCCAGCCGTCGATCAGCATCCGCTTGATCAGCCACATCGTGCCGGCCCGGCTGCCGCTCGCGCAGTAGATGAAGACGGGCTGGTTCGCCGTGTCCCGCATCGTCGCGAGGAACCGGTCCGCCACCGCGTCGTCCGGATGGCTGGAGTTCAGCGGCAGATGAATGAACCGCATGCCCGCCGCTTCCGCCGCCTTCGCCGACTCGTCCACCAGCGCGCCGGGCTCTGAGGCTTCGCGCAGGCTGATCACGGTCTTGTACCCGCGCCTGCCGATCTCCGCCATCGCCGCCGGCTCCGTGCTGCCGGCGCACGCCACGGTGGCATCCACCTTGGTGAAGTTGCGGATGCCCTCGATGGTTTCCTTCTGCGCAAACGCGACGGTCGACAGTGCCAGGACGGCCGCAGCCGTCATCAACCTACTCATAGTCCCTCTCGATCAGTACGGTGATCGGCGCGGTCAGTCGCACCGTCAACGGCGTCCCCGACGTCAGCACGGCCTCGGCGCGGTCGCCGGCCGCGACGGCCGCGGCGCCACCCGCAAGGCCCGCCGTCGTGCCGACGAGCGCGCCCTTCTTGCCGCCGATCATGGCGCCGACGATGGCACCGATCATGGCGCTGCCACCAACCTTGGCGCTGACCTGGCCGGCGGGTGAGTCGCCCTCGCGGAAGATCGTGTCGGTCTGGATCGATACACGCGTGCCGTCAGCGAGCACCAGCGTGTTGAACGCGATGCCGAGGCGCGGGCGATCCTTGAACTTGCCGCCGCGATCCACGCGCGTGACCGTGCCCTCCAGGCGCGCGCCCGATGCGATGGCCACCTTGCCGTTGATCAGCACGTCGCGCGACAACCGCGCGTTGACACGATCCTCGACACGCGCGGTCTCGCTGGAAATCGTTGAGTCGAGCTGAAGGCCGAGCACGGAGTCCGCGGTCACAGTGACCTCTTCGTACCGCGGCGGTGGCGCCGGGGCCGGGGCCGGCGCGGGCGGCGCCGGCGTCGGAGTGGCGCTCGCCGGCAGCGGCGGAGCCGTCGCTGGAGCGGGCGGCGCCATGCTCTGCGCGCTCGCCTGCGCATCGGAGCCGGTGGCGGTTGCGGTGGTGACCGCCGCTTGGGCCGGCGTGCGCGGCGTCGCGCGCGGCGTATCCGGGATGGACACCTTCGTCGCGGCGGCGTCGGCGGTTCGTGTCGCATGCGCCGCTGGCTCGGGCCGTTCCGGCGCGGCCGGTGGTGGCGCGGGCGCGTTCGCCACTGTTGCCGCGGGGGCTTGTGTTGGAACGGGTGTGACCTCGACCGGGCCGGCCGCCTGAGTCCGGCTCACGTCAGCCGCGTTGGAACGCAGCGCCATGTAGCCGCCGCCGGCGGCTGCCGCGATGCATCCGAGTCCGATCAGGCCTCCCGCGATCAGTCTTCCGCTCATGGCTTCGTCTCCCCTGGCCAGCTATTGAGCAAAGCCCGTACCGGGGGACTGTCCCATTATCGGCGCAAACCGCAGGACAGAATCCCTTCGATTGGGCTATTTGGAGCACATTGGCATCGGGCACCCTTGTTGCAAAGAGACTCACCATGCGCGCCTCCCGTTCGCTCATCATCGCGCTCCTCCTGCTCCTGGGGCCGGCCGTGTCCCAGGCGTTTGCGGTTTCCGTTCGGGATCTGGTCGAGCTCAACCGGGCCGGGCTGAGCGATGCCGTTCTGGTTGCGCTCATCGAGACCGACGGGTCGCGATTCACGCTCAACGCGGACGACATTCGCAACTTGAAATCCCAGGGGCTGAGCGACACGGTCATCGTCGCGATGATCACGGCGGGACGCGCGGGAAGCGCCCGGCGCACGGATCGCGCGGGAGAAGAGCCGGCGCGTGCGCAACCGGTCGCTGAGGCGATCGCCACGCCGCCCGTCGTGGTGAATCAGACGGTCACGCAGAAGGTTGACGTGCAGGCGCCGCGCCATGCCGACGTCGAGCCGGTCTACGTGCCTGTGTATGTCGCGGTGCCGGTCAAGCCGGTCGAGGTGAAGAAGGAAGAGCCGGTCTACTGGGGCTGGGGCGGGAAGCGAAGACCGGACGCGTGGAAAGAGCCGGTGGTCATCAAGAAGCATTAACCGTGAAGGACGTGAAGAACGTTAAGTAGTTTCCTTTACGTTCTTTATGATCTTCACGGTTGAACGATCTTGATCTGACACGCAGCTATCCAGCTAACCAGATTCCAATGCGAGCGTCTTTCTTCAACCGCCCTGCCGCTGCCCACGCGACGAGCCGGTGGAATCCGTCGATGCAGTAGTACGCGCCCGGTCGCGGCGCGACGCGCGCGTACTCTTCCCAGTCGAGCGGCGCGGTTGAGAGCACGACGTGCGAGAACGGCGCGCCGGCGGCAAACCCGAGGCGCTCCGCGCAGGAGGCGTTGTTGCGCGCGTAGGCCTCGCCGAGGCGTTTGAGGGTGTCGGCGGCCCCGCGCACACTGGCGCCGGCGTCGCTGACCAGCGTCAGTTGATCGCCCTTGCACGGTTCGCCGGCGTGCGACGGCAGCAGGATGTCCAGCGCGGATTCGGCGGAGATTTCCAGCTCGCGCCATACTCCCCCGAACTGTTCGTCGGCTCTCGCGAGCAGCTTGCGCGTCCACGGCCACGACCCGTGCGCGCCGCCGCGCGACGCCAGGACACGTTGTTCAACAGATATCAGATCCACCGATGACCCATGCTACCCTTCCTTGCCTGTTTGGGCCCGCTCGGGCCCTGCCCGGGTAAGGAGCCCCCAATGACAACAATGAATACTCGTCGTTCGCTGCGCGGATGGTTCGCGTTGGGCGTGACGGCCACGGTGGTGCTTGGCGCCACCGCACTTGCGGCGCGTCAAGCCAAGCCGGCGCCCGCGGCGATTCAGAAGATCGACGAAGACTACACAAAGCGCATCATCGCCAACACACCCGACACGCGCATCCTCACGGATCTGATCGATCACATGCCGGCGTCCGCCACCGTGCCGTCGCCGCTCAAGGTGCTCGGCTACATCCCCGGCGAGAACGGCAACATCACATATTCGAAGGACATCTACCGGTACCTCGACGCGCTCGCCGCCGCGTCGCCGCGCGTGAAGTGCTGGTCGATCGGCAAGACGGAAGAAGGCCGCGACACGCGCGCGTGCGCCATCGCCGACGAAGCCACGATCAAGACGCTCGACAAGTACAAGCGGATCACGGCGGAACTCACCGACCCGCGCAAGACGACAGACGCCCAGGCCAAGACGCTGATCGCCACGGGCAAGCCGATCTACTGGGCGACGGGCAGCATCCATTCAGGCGAAACCGGCTCGCCGGAAATGCTGATGGAGCTCGGCTACCGCCTCGCGGTGGAAGAGTCGCCGTTCATCCAGACGATCCGCAACAACGTCATCACGGTGATTACGCCGACGACCGAAGTGGACGGGCACGACCGGCAGGTGGACAACCAGCGCGCGCAGCGCGCCACGCCCGCCGAGACGGCGCCGTCGATGGTGTACTGGGGCAAGTACGTCGCGCACGACAACAACCGCGACGGCATCGGCAAGGGCCTCAACCTCACGCAGAACGTGCTGCACGCCTTCCTCGACCTGCATCCGCAGGTGTTGCACGACCTGCACGAATCGGTGAACCTCCTCTACGTGTCCACGGGCACGGGCCCGTACAACGCGATCGTGGATCCGATCCAGGTGAGCGAGTGGTGGCTGCTGGCGCAGAACGACATTCTGGAAATGACCAAGCGCGGCGTGCCCGGCGTGTGGACCTACAACTACTACGACGGCTGGGTCCCGAACTACATGTTCTGGATCGGCGTGTCGCACAACTCGATCGGCCGCTTCTACGAAACGCAGAGCGGCGGCAATACGGGCGCCAACCCGGCCCAGGTCAGCACGCCGCCGGCGATGAGCCGCGAGTGGTACCGCCCGAACCCAAACCCGGGCAACGTGAAGTGGAACCTCCGCGCGAACGTGAACATGCAGGAGTCGGGCGTGCTGCTCTCGCTCAACACGGTGGCGCGCAACCGGCAGCAGTATCTCGAGAACTACTGGATGAAGATGAAGCACGCGGTGGAGCGCGGCCGGACGGAAGCGCCCTACGCCTACGTGATTCCCGCCGGCCAGCGCGGCCAGGGCCTGGTCGCGACCATCGTGAACCTGATCCGCAATGAAGGCGCGGACGTGAGCGTGGCGACGCAGGCCTTCAAGGCCGGCGCCGTGGACGTGGCCGCCGGCGACTACGTCGTCCGCATGGACCAGCCCTACCAGGGCATCGTGGAGATGTACCTCGGCCTGCAGTGGTATCCGGCCGAGAATCCGCGTCCGTACGACGACACGGGTTGGAGCATTCCGCTGCTCTACAACGTGACCGTGAAGCGCGTGGACGACAAGTCCATCCTCGATCAGGCGATGACGACGCTCACCGCCGACGCGAAGGCGGCCGGCTCGATCACGGGCACCGGCGCGACGATCATCGTGGATCACACCGCCGACCCGTCACTGATGACGTTCCGCGTGAAGAACGCGGCCGTGAAGATGTCGGCGGCCGAGCAGGCATTCGACATGGGCGGCCACCACTTCGCCCCGGGCGCGTTCGTGATTCAGGGCGCGAATCGCGCCGCGATCGACGCCTCGATCCGCGAGAACGGCCTGCAGGCGTGGGCCACCGACAGCCTGCCGAACGTGCCGATGCACGACCTCGACATGCCGCGCGTCGGCTACATCCACAGCTGGCAGAACACGCAGGAAGAAGGCTGGACGCGCATGGGCCTCGACAAGCTCGGCGTGCCATACACGTACTTCGGCGACAACGAAGTGCGCAAGGGCAACCTGCGCGCGCGCTTCGACGTGATCCTGTACCCGGGCGCCAGTGTCCAGATCGACGGCGGCGAAATGCCGGTGGGCGGCACGCCGCAACCGTACGAAAAGACCGACTTGACGCCGAACGTCGGCACGCCGGACCACACCGCGGATCGCCGCGGCGGCCTCGGCCGCGACGGCTTCGCCGAACTGCAGAAGTTCGTGCAGGAAGGCGGCGTGTTGATCACCGAAGGGCAGACGACGCAGTCGCTCGTCGACTACAACATCGCGCCGGGCGTGCACGTGGCCAGCGGTGAAGGCACGTACGTGCCCGGCTCCGTCATGAAGACGCTGCTCGGTGACAAGGCGAGCCCGATTCTCTACGGCTACGATCAGACGGCCCTCGCCGTGTTGATCAAGGGCGGTCCGGCGCTCGAAGTGGGCGGCGGTGGCGGTGGACGCGGCGGCGGCCGCGGCGGCCCGCTGCCGGAAGGGGCGGGCGGCGGCAATCTGCAGCCGATGAGCATCCCCTCGCAGTTGACGTCGCTGGATGGCAGCCCGGCGCCGATTCCGGTGGGCGCGGCGGGCCCGCGTGCCGGCGGCGCGGGTGGCTTCGGCGGCCGCGGCGGCGCGGGCTTCGCGGGC
>JAKALV010000214.1 GCA_021824055.1 Acidobacteriota bacterium | reverse complement strand
AGGCAGTCGTAGCAGCCTTCAGCAACAAGCGCGCCCGCTTTCGCCAGATCAGCGGCCGCAGATTTGTTGATCGGAACCGACGCGCAGGCGCCGCCGCTGACGACTGAGACGAGCAGACAAGCGCACAGCCACGTTCGAGGCATGGCGTTATTTGACACCGGAACCGTTCGAACGGTTCGAACGGTTCGTGAGGTTCGTGAGGTTCGTGAGGTTCAGGTTCGTGGCGGAATCCGCGTGATGGAGCCCGATCCCCGGCCCCCGCTTCAGATCGAAGACGCGAGCGCCTCTTCCCCTGGCGCGGTTCGCGCGCCCAGCGCGTCCAGCCCCCCGATCAAGTCGCCGATCAGATCTTTCGTCCCCTCGATGCCGGGCGAGAGCCTGATGAGCGTGTCGGACAGCCCGAGCGCATGCCGTGTCTTTGCCGGGATCGCCGCGTGCGTCATCTTGCACGGCAGGCACACCAGCGCGCGCACACCGCCGAGGCTTTCGCCGAGCGCGAAATACTTGCGATTCGATACGAATGCCGACGCCTCTTCGGGTGTGCCGTCGAGCTCGAACGACACCATGCCGCCAAAGCCGGTCATCTGGGCCTTCGCCATCGCGTGGCCCGGATGCGAGCTGAGGCCCGGGAAATACACGCGCTTCACCCGCGGATGCGCCTCGAGCGCTTCGGCGATCCTCTGCGCGTTGACGGCGTGACGTTCCATCCGCAGCTCGAGCGTCTTGAGGCCGCGCAACGTGAGCCAGCAGTCAAACGCGCTCGGCACACCGCCCAATGCGTTCTGGAGAAAGCCGACCGGCTCGAACACCGCCGCGTCGCGCGCGATGACGGCGCCCTGAATCAGGTCGGAGTGACCGGCGAGGTACTTCGTCACGCTGTGCAGCGCGAGGTCGGCGCCCAGATCGAGCGGCTGCTGAAAGTACGGCGTGGCAAACGTGTTGTCGACGACGACGAGCGCGCCGTGGGCGTGCGCGATCTTCGCGATGGCCTTGATGTCATAAACCAGCAGCCGCGGATTGGTCGGCGACTCGAGCCAGACCAGCTGTGTCTGGCGGGTCACGGCGCGGTTCACCGCTTCCAGGTCGGCAAAATCCACATCGGTCACCGTGCAGCCGATCGGCTCGAACACCTTGTGCAGCATCCGGAACGTTCCGCCGTACACATCCTGCGGCACGATGATTTCCGTTCCCGGCTTGAGATACGCCTGCAGAATCGCATGCTCGGCCGCGAGGCCCGATCCGAACACGGCGCAATGCGTCGCGCCCTCGAGCTCCGCGAGCACACCCTCGAGCCGCTTGCGCGTGGGGTTGTTGGTGCGCGAGTAGTCGAAGCCCATGTTCTCGCCCGGCCCCTCCTGCTGATACGTGGTGGTCTGATAGATCGGCGAGACGACCGCTCCGGTGGTCGGGTCCGATGGCTGATTGAAGTGAATGGTCTTGGTCGAGAATTCCATGTGCGTGGCTCCTGATCTATGTCGAACTAGTGAGAGACGACAGTGCCCTGACTGGACAGGCTGCGAATGACCAGCGGGAGCCGCGCGCGCGCGGCCTCCACGATCGCGTGACGCTGCACCAGCGGACAGCCGGCGTCGGCCATCTGCAGCGCGGTGGTGTACGTGAGGTGCGGGATGAGTGCGGCGCCGGCGGCGACATGCGGATCGGCCGTGAAGTAACCGTCGACGTCCTTCACGAGCTCGCAGCGCGCGGCGCCCAGGGATGCGGCCAGCAGCACCGCCGACCAATCGCTTCCGCCGCGGCCGAGCGTGACCACGCGGTGCCGATCCGTGGCGAGAAACCCCGGAACGACCACCACGCGGTGCGCCGCCAGCGCCGCGCGAATGCTCAGCGGATTGAACGCGATCCGGTCGTCACCGGCCAGAACGCTCAGCCCGATCTCGTGCACGGACACGCCCGTGACGCTGGTCCCGAGCGCGCGCAACCGCAGCGACAGGAGCGCCACCGACCGCACCTCGCCCGTGGACCACAGCAGGTCGAGCAGCGCGGGATCCGGGACAACGGCATCGGGCGCGGCGAGGCCGGCGGCGCCGATCGCTTTCGCTTCCTGATAGAGCTCGTCCGTGTGGCCGAGTTCCGCCGACACCACCACGACGAATCGGCCGGGAGTTTCGTCGAGCCGCGCGGCCACAAACGCCGCCGCGTTCAGGTACCCCTGATGGCTCGTCAACACGGAGCCGCCGATCTTCAACACCGTGACGCCGCTCATCGCGGCACCTCCCGGCCGACGACGGGCAGAGCCGTGACAAATGCGCCGAGCTGCTCCAGCGTGCGCGCGGCCGACTGCGCCACGGCCCATGACGCCGGCACCGTCAGCACCGCGATGTCGTCGGCGCCGCGCTCGATGCGCGCCGCCGCAACGTTGCGCGCCGCCAGAAACTCCGCCAGATGGGCATCGCTGATCTGCTCAGTGACGATGCGCAGGAACCACCGTGACGCCGGCGGCTGATCGAACCTGGCCGCCGACACGTCGAACCTGGCACCGCGCACCACCGCGCCGCGCACCGAACCGGTCGAACGTACCGAACCCCACGAACCCCACGAACCTGCCGAACCGTTCGAACCGTTCGAACAGGTGTGAACATCATCGAGAATAGTCGCTGCCGTAACGGCCGGTCCCGCGCCCGGTCCGGCGAACAGGATCGGCTCGCCGGTCGCAGAGCGGAGCTCCAGCGCGTTGGTCACGCCGGAGAAATGCGCGAAGGGATGACCGGCCGCGATGAACGCGGGCCCGGCCCAGCTCCCGCATCGCCCGGGCTCCAGCGAGGCGCACGCGACGGGTTTGATCGAGCCACCGAGCCGGCGCGCCGCGGCGAAATCGGCCGGCGTCAGCGTCTCGATGCCACGGCGGCAGATATCCGCGGCGGTCACGTGGCCGGCGCCGCAAAGATGCAGGAGGATGGTGAGCTTCTCGGCCGCGTCACGGCTGCTGGTGTCGGCGCGGCTGTCCGGTTCAGCGAAGCCCCGCGCGTTCGCATCGGCCAGCGCCTCGCCGAACGTGGCGCCGCGCTCGATGGCCGACGTGATGAAGTGCGACGTGCCGTTGAGGATGCCGTCGATCCTCGTCGCGGACGCCATCACGGGCCGTCCCGCCAGCGCGCCCACGAACGGCACGCCGGCCAGCACCGCCGCTTCGTACAGCAGCGGCACGCCGGCGCGCGCCGCCACCTCGCGCAGTTCGGGCCCATGCGCGGCCATCAGCGACTTGTTGGCCGTGACCACCGGGATGCCGCGGTCGAGCGCGCCGATCACAAGCGAACGCGCGGGCTCGGTGCCGCCAAGCACCTCCACCAGCACGTCGATGCCGCTGTCGATGACGCGAAGGCCGTCGGTCTCGAGGGTCAGGGATGACGTGAGGTGCTTGCGCGGCTCGCGGACCAGCGCGCTGCGGCACTCGATGCCGAGCGCGGGCGCCGCGTCCGCCACGGCCCGGCCGATGCGGCCGAGGCCCAGCAGGCCTATGCACAAACGGGGTGCGGAAGGTTCGAGCGGTTCGAAAGGTTCGTGCGGTTCGCGCGGTTCGAAAGGTTCGAAAGGCCCGACGAGTTCAGAGACAGATCTATTGAGAGTGGCAGCCACGGCGTTCTTATCTCCCCGTCATCCGGGCAGGAATTAGCACCTGGGCGTTCTCGGCCTGGTTGCTGTGGCGTCGTCGGGCCTGGCCCCTCAGCCACTCGTGATAAGTGCCGCGGTCGTGCTGCGGACGAGGGCTAAGATACGCTGTCTACCAACGTATGTCAATACGTTGATTCAAGTATAAGCCGGCGCGTTTCGGCCGAGCTGAAGCTCGGCCCTACGTCCCCCCGGCGCGGCGCCAGTGGTCCACGGTTTCTTCGGAGATGATGTCGCGGCCTTCCACGCGGTAGATGTCCTCGAGGCACCGCGCCAGCGCGCGCGCATCCTTCGGCAACCCGAGCAGCGCCAGGCTGCGGACGATGCGCGTCAGCCGCAGATGATTGTGGTTGCGCGGCTGTATCCAGACGCCCCGGCGCTCCTGAAAATTCGCGGCGCGGATCACGACCGGTTGGTCGGCGGGCAGGACGAGCCGTTCGAGCCCGTAGAACTTCAGCATGACGGCCAGCGACTTGTGCAGGCGATCCTTCAGCACTTCGTCCCACGCAAACGCCCGCGCGGCGTCCTCGGTGACGAGCGGCGCGTCCGGATTGACCGAGCTCGGCGTGTCGAGCGGAAATAACCACTGGATGTAATCGTGCGCGTCTTCGAGCTGGTCCAGGCTCCAGTCCCAGATATCCACGAGGCATAGTCCGCTGGGGAGCGGCGCCCCTCGATAGAACTCAACCAGGGCATCCATCGCGTCATCCTACCCTGGACCCTGGACTCTGGACTCTGGACTCTGGACTACTATTCTCTCCATGTTCTCCCGCTACTTCGTCATTGTCCTCGCGGCGGTCACGGCCGCTCTGCGCGCGCGCAGCCATGCGTGGGTCGAGGCCATCGGGCTCGGCGCCCTCGCCATCGGCCTGACCTCACTGCGCCTGGCCGAGACGCGGCAGCAGCCGTTGTTGAAGACAGTCGCGTGGGCCTGCTTTGCGCTCACGCTGATCGCGATGGGCATCGTGTTTCAGCGCGACTACCTGCGGTGATCCTGCTCTTCAACAAACCCTACGGCGTCCTCAGTCAGTTCACCGACGAGGAGGGACGGCCGACGCTCGCGGATTTCATCGACGTGCCGAATGTCTACGCGGCCGGCCGCCTCGACCTCGACAGCGAAGGGCTCATCCTGCTGACCGACAACGGCCGCATGCAGCACGACCTGACGAGCATGCCCAAGCGCTATTGGGCGCAGGTGGACGGCGCGGTGACCGACGAGGCGCTCGCGAAACTACGCTCCGGCGTGCTGTTGAAGGATGGACCGACCAGGGCCGCGGAGGCGGCGCGGATCGCGGAACCGACGATCTGGCCGCGCACGCCGCCGATTCGTTTTCGAAAGACGGTACCGACGTCGTGGATCGAGCTCACGATTCGCGAAGGCCGCAATCGTCAGGTGCGCCGGATGACGGCCGCCGTGGGTTTTCCGACGCTGCGGCTGATCCGCGTGGCGATCGGCCCGTACACGCTCGGTCAGATCGCGCCGGGCGCATGCGAACTGCTGGACGCCTGAGCGCCCGGGCCGCCGTTCTCGCGTTCGAGCCACTGCGCGATCTGCTCGCGCGTCCATCGATGATCGTCATTGAGGTGGACGATGATGGCGGCGAGGAAGAGGCGCTTCTTGCAGCCCTCGGCCGGGCACGACGTGTTCGTGTCAAGGCAATCGAAGAACCAGTCCAGATCGCGCGTGGGATGTCCCGGTTTCAGCGGCAGCCGGTACATCGCCTCGTAGGCGGCGCCGAGCGCGCAGGACGCGTTCTGGCCGGTGAAGTAGTCGCCGAAGGCCTGCTCGGTGCGGGTGTGCGCGCCGTTGCGAATGAACTCCGCCAGTTCCTTCTCGCCGTGGTGAGCCATACGGCCTCCCTGCGCGCAGTCTAGCAAACGGCGCACAGCGAGTTGCGGAGGCGCCGAATGCGGACAGTCGCGGAGACTGGCTGGAGCGGATTCACATTGCTGTAGCCGCCAGTCCAAGGCTCGGGGGCTCAACGTCCAAGGCCACTTGTTGTCCGCAGGTCCGGCTGGTCCTTCGTCCGAGGGGCACGTGCACGTGAACCGCGGACCCCGGGACCGCCAGGTCCCGAGGACGACGAGTGACGGGTACAATGAGCTGCCTTGTCCACGATCCTGCAGTCTCTGCCTTCCGGCGAACGAGTCGGCATCGCGTTTTCCG